>CAZSIC010000206.1:0-2535 GCA_964606845.1 uncultured Bacteroidales bacterium | reverse complement strand
GTAACCTTCCGACCAACTGCATCTTTTCGTACCTGAATTTTTTGTTATGCTTTCTGGTGATGTCATAAGCATTTGATTTTACCTTCTTTTTCAGGAGATGTATCATGGCCAGAAAGCTGTCACGTGCTGTTTTAGATCGTCACGATTATTGGAAACAGCAAATCCATCGCTGGCGTCATAGCGGTTTGTCACAGGCCGAATTTTGCCGTCAGCACGGTCTGGCCGAACAGCAGTTTTCCAAATGGAAGACCAAGCTGGGTACCAGCCGGCCCCCTGTCAAAAAGCAAAACAGCAACGCTTCACATATTCCGCCGGGTCCAGACAGATTTGTAGAAGTCAAACTGCCGGATGCTGTTGAGCCTTCCTATCTCATTACCCTTGCTAACGGCAGAACCCTTCAGATTGGTCATAGCTATGACGCTCGGATCGTATCGGAGCTGATCGCGATTATGGAGCAGTCATGCTGAGTCTGCCGTCTTCGGTCAAGATATTCATCTATACCCAGAAAGCCGACATGCGGTGCGGATTTAACAAGCTCGCGATGCTCGTGGAAACCTTCATGCTCAAAGATCCATTCAGCGGTCATCTGTTCGTGTTTTTCAATAAGGCTGGAGATAAGTGTAAAATCCTTTTCTGGGACCGGACCGGATTTATCATCTGGTACAAGCGGCTGGAGGAAGGCACCTTTGAAAGACTTCAATCTCCAAAAGGCAAGACATCTCTACAGGTTGATATTGCCAAGTTAACCTGGATACTGGAAGGCATCGACTTATTTAAGGCCAGACGGCGCAGGCGGTATAACAGGACGTAAAAAAAAGTCAAAAAAATATCATAAAAAGTACTTGGTTTGCGGAATTTCTGCTTGACATATTTTAGCGTATTTATATGATGTCACTATGTCACCCAAGACAGACATAACAGCAGCTTCATCCATCGAACAATTGCCCAATGATATCAGTACATTGAAGCAAATGGTCCTTACGTTGCTGTCTCAGATCGACGATCTTAACGGCCAGCTGTATTACCTCAAGCGTCAGTTGTTCGGCAAAAAGAGCGAAAAGCTCGATCCTCAGCAGCGATTGTTATTTGAGAGTTTGTATAACGATGTTCAGGCCAGGATAGAACAGCAGAAACCAACGTCTAAGAAAATAAAGCCCAGACGAAATGCCAACCATAAAGGCAGAAGGCCGTTGCCTCAGGAATTGCCCCGGGAGGTGATCGAGATAGAACCTTCTGAAGAAGAAAAGAGATGCTCTGAATGTAACAGCCCGAAACAGCGTATCGGTTCAGAGGAGACGGAAAAGCTCGAATATATTCCTGCTTCGTTTAAGGTTAAAAAATACGTACGATACAAATATGCCTGCAGGCAATGTCAGAATAATGTATCGATAGGTCAATTACCGCCGATGGTCATGGACAGAGGCATCGCCGCAGAAGGTTTACTGGCGCATATTATAACCAGTAAGTATTGTGACCATAATCCCTTAAACCGATTGGAAGGAATACTTCAAAGACATGGTGTTGATATCAATGTATCGACCATGTGTGACTGGGTTGGTCACTGTGCCGATGTCTTAGAGCCGTTGGTTAAAAGGATGCATCAGAAGATTCTCGAATCGCCAAAGATCAATACCGATGATACACCTATACCTGTGAAAAGCCCAAAACGTAAAGGTTCGACCTACAATGGTTATTTGTGGGCCTATATTGATGACCGGAAAAATGTGGTATTTGATTTTAGCCCGAACCGGTCAAGAGAGGGACCGTTAAAATTCCTTGGCAACTATGCCGGCTATGTCCAGGCCGATGCCTATAGTGGTTACGATGAGTTCTTTAGAAAATCCCAGGCGACGGAAATCGGCTGTCATGCTCATGCCCGCAGGAAATTTGAATATGCCATGGATAGTGATCCGGTCAGAGCAGCCCGTATGATGACACTGTGGGGCAGGCTCTATGAAATAGAAAGCCGTGCCAGAAAAGAAAAATACGATGATACACAATTACTCAAAGCCCGGCAAAAAGAAGCGAAGCCAATCCTGAACGAGATCAAGTCTGCTCTGGATGAGTATCGAGGCCAGGTTCTGCCCAAGAGTCCTATGGGCAAAGCGATCACGTATTGCCTGAACCAGTGGGATGCACTTGTCAGGTATATTGACGATCCGATATTGGAGATTGATAACAACCTCTCTGAGAGGACATTGCGGATGGTTGTCATAGGCCGGAAGAATTATTTGTTTGCCGGCAGTGAGTCCGGTGCTCGCCGAGCTGCGATCATTTACAGTCTTGTGGCAAGCTGCAAGTTACATGACATTGATCCGTTCTGGTATTTTAAGGAGGTGCTTGAGAGGATAAGTACGCATCCTATGACCCGGATCGATGAATTATTACCCGGCCAATGGAAGAAATTGAAAACCAACCGTGACACCCGGGGCGATGATTCAAAAACGATGACGAAAGTCGCCTGATGACCACATCGAAAAGTCATACCTGATCATTTCCGTCTTTTTACAGGGGTGCACTTCGCCGGAATGTTAC
>CAZSIC010000205.1:0-2569 GCA_964606845.1 uncultured Bacteroidales bacterium | reverse complement strand
GGAAACGCGCAAAAAGCAGAGGTAGCACCCATGAAAACCAGACGCGACATGCCTAACCGCCTTCACCGCTTCGACGTACTCGCCGCCTGGTACGAGGAGCACCTCACCATCAGCGGGTATCGCCCCCGCACCATAGCGGATTACTGCTTTGAGCTTTCCTTTTTTCGCCGCTGGATCGAGCACAATACCGACGTGGCCGATATCAATGAACTCTGTGCACAGACGCTGCGGCAGTACATGAGTTCGCTGTATGATCGCGGCCTCGCGCCCGGCACGGTCCACCACAAATGCTGCGCCCTGATCAATTTCCTGGGCGCAATCTATGAGGAGAACAAGTTCTACACCGATTTACGGCCCCATATCAGCCTCCCGCGTACCGGCCGCAAGCTGCCGGCAACGATCCTCACCGAGAAAGAGACACAACGTGTCTTTGCATACCTCGAAGAACTCACGGGAAGCCTTCGGGTACGCGACTTTACCGAGGCGGTGCCGGTGCGGGATCACGCCATGCTCGAGCTGATGTATTCCACCGGCGTTCGCCTGGCGGAACTGATCAATCTCGATCTCTGTGATATCGACTATGACAGCGCCCTGGTGCGGGTGCGACAGGGCAAGGGGGGCAAGGACCGCGTGGCGCCGATCGGTGCGACAAGCCTTGGTGTGCTTCGCCGCTACGTGCATGAGGCCCGCCCCGCAATCGCCGCCGATCCCAACGCGCTGTTCGTGAATCGTTTCGGCAACAGGATCGGCACGCAGACCGTGCGGGATATGCTCAGGCGTGTGATGAAAGGCGCGGCAATAGACCGCCACGTTACGCCGCATGCGATGCGCCACACCTGTGCAACGCATCTGCTCAACAACGGCGCGGATATCCGCTACGTGCAGGAACTTCTGGGCCATGCCTCATTATCAAGCACCCAAATCTATACCCACGTCTCAATCGACAAGCTCAAGCAAACTCATGCCCGGTATCATCCACGGGAGAGAGAAGCTGTGAGCGATGAGCAATGAGGTGTGAGCTATTTTGGCGGTAAAACACAGGAGGTTATATGAGGGATTATCGAGAGTTGAAAGTATGGGAAAAAGCTCACCACTATACGCTTGAGGTCTATAAGGCAACTCAGCATTTTCCAAAGGAAGAACTGTATGGACTCACAAGTCAGTTGCGGCGTTCGGCCTTATCGGTGCCCAGTAACATTGCGGAAGGATGCGGCAGAAACAGTGATGGAGAACTTGCGCGGTTCCTTGAAATTGCCTATGGTTCCGCAAGTGAATCGGATTATCAACTGCTTTTGTCAAAAGACCTGGGATATATGCGGCAGGAACGCTACCGTACCTTGGCCGAAAAGATAGCAGAAATCCGTAAAATGCTGAACAGCTTTATTCAGAAACTCAAAGCTCACCGCTCATAGCTCAAGGCTATTCTTATGGAGATACACCTGATAGATGATTATATGCAGCACCTGCGAAACAAGGGTCTTGCCCTCTCTACATGCCTGGATCGCCGTTTCAACCTGACAAGCTTTGCCACGTGGCTTGAATGCGAGGCGGTCTTTTCCTTTTTCGCGGTTGAGCCAGAGACTATCAACGCCTACCACCGGGCGGTGAAAGAAGGCTCGTACGGTGCATACACCGGCTGGAAACGGCTGCATGCGGTGTGGGCGTTTTATGAATGGCTCAAGGACACTGGCCGTATACTGCTCAACCCCGCGCCGCATCCCAGATCCGGGCGGAGCCGGCCGCTGCCCCGCGCTATCCCCTCATGGATGGAGCTGGAGCCCACTCTGAGGCGGCTTCGCAAGCGTCCCGGCCCCGTGGCGCAGCGCGACTATGCCTTGATCGATCTGGCCTACTGCTGCGGCCTTCGCCGCTGCGAACTGCACCGGCTCAATATCGAGGACATAAACGTTCACGAATCCACGCTGCGGGTCACGGGCAAGGACGGAAAGCAGCGTGTGGTACCCATCGGCAAGCGTACGCTCGATGATCTGCTCTACTACATCTACAACATGCGGCCGCGCCTGGTGAAAGCTTCCCTCACCCATGCGCTGTTCGTCTCCTGGATCGGCGGGGGAAAGCGCATGCACCGCTACTCGATCAATGCGGTGTTTCGTCGACTGCGACGCACCTGCGGCCTGCCGAAATCCATCCGGCCCCATGCTCTGCGACACGCCTTTGCAACCGATCTTGTCCGTAACGGCGCCCCGGTGCAGGACGTATCAAAGATGCTTGGGCACAAGAAACTCGAGACCACGCAAATCTACACGAGACTGCTGCCGCTGCACCTCAAGGATCATCACCGAAAATATCACCCCAGAGGTTGACCAAAGGTTATTTTACCGTTATGGATTTTACCCCGGTCCCGACTTCTTCCGCCGCCCCGAGAACGGCTCGTGTTAAGCCCACGAGCATCTTTCCCTTTAACTGCATCCCTGCTTTCGCCGCGAAAGAAAAAAGAATAGAGTCACCGTATGTGCTGCGCGGAGTGAAGGGTCCCCGAAAAAAAGGTCTATTAGCGCGCGCGAGGCCTTATAACCTTATCATAAAGGAATTTGATGAGGAAGGGGAA
>CAZSIC010000204.1:0-2591 GCA_964606845.1 uncultured Bacteroidales bacterium | reverse complement strand
CAACGTAATATTTTCGTAGCGCCCGTGGCGTGATATTTTTTCGCAGCGTCCGCCGCGTGAAACTAATGCGCAGTGTCCGTAGCGTGAAACAAGCTGGCAAACCCATTCCGAAAAAACAGATGTTACCGCTTTTATGGTTTGGTTTATAGAAGACTACCCGGAAAGTGTAAAGATTATGAAAGAGAACCCTGGTTACCAGTATAATTTCAGATAATATTTCTCGCAGCGAGCGCAACGTTTTCTCGCAGCGTGCGCAACGTAATATTTTCGTAGCGCCCGTGGCGTGATATTTTTTCGCAGCGTCCGCCGCGTGAAACTAATGCGCAGTGTCCGTAGCGTGAAACAAGCTGGCAAACCCTTACTTTTTTTTCGTTATATTATTGAGTATTAAAAATTTTATTGTATTTTCGTGCAAATTGAAAGTTTTGTTTACAATATGCAAGAATTGGTTGTGCGCAAGGCAGAAGGTTTTTTAAAAGATAACCTCGGTGTTTTTCCGGCTGTTGTTGTTTTAGGTCCCCGGCAATGTGGTAAATCAACCCTTGTGGAAATGTTTGCTGATGGGTTACCTGATTTTGTGTATTTGGATTTACAAAACAGGAACGACCTTGCTAAACTAAATGAACCGGAGTTGTTCTTTCAGGCAAATCGAAATAAAACAATCTGTTTGGATGAAGTTCAATTGATGCCTGATTTGTTTTCTGTTCTACGCAGCGAAATAGACTCCAACAGGCAAAATGGTCGTTTTATACTCTTAGGATCGGCTTCGAGAGACCTTATTCAAAAAAGTTCAGAATCGTTGGCTGGCAGAGTTGGAATGATTGAACTAACGCCATTTTTAATTTCCGAACTCAACCAAAAAAAGCAATTTGATCGTAATCAATATTGGTTAAGAGGAGCCTACCCCGACAGTTATTTAGCAGCATCTGATGCTGCAAGTAATTTATGGCGCGAAAACTTTTTACGTACGTATGTAGAAAGAGACATTCCCCAACTCGGAATTCAAATACCTGCTCAACAATTAAAACGAATGCTTATCATGAGTGCTCATTCGCATGCACAAATCTTTAACGCGTCAAAACTGGGGGAGTCTTTAGGGTTGACACATCCGACCATAAAAAGATATCTCGATTTATTAGAACAAACGTTTATTTTACGATCATTACCCCCTTACGAATTAAATACGAAAAAGAGATTGGTTAAATCTCCTAAAGTGTATGTCAGAGATTCCGGCTTATTACACCGGCTATTGCAAATTGATGATTATAACGCGTTATTAGGTCATCCAATTGTGGGTTCATCATGGGAAGGATTGGTTATTGAAAACGTTTGTTCGTCGTTTCGGGATGGTCAATTTTCATTTTATAGAAGCGCCGTAGGCAGCGAATTGGATTTAATTATTCAAAAAGGAAACAAAGTAATTGCCATTGAATGTAAGGCTTCAACTGCTCCAAAATTAACCAAAGGTTTTTGGAAAGCGATAGAAGACGTAAAGCCTGAATTCACTTATGTGGTGGCACCTGTTTCAGAAAAATTTCCGGTAGCTGAAAAAGTTTGGGTTTGCAATTTGAGTGAGCTTATTCAACTGCTAACAAATAGTTTATAAATAATGGATTTTACAATAAAAATATACCGCCAATTGCTACAAAACCTGCAAAACCAGGGTTTTGTTTTTCATGTTTATAGAATGTATTAGACTTTCCTCACTCCTGCGTCATCACGAGTGCTGACATTTATCGTCAGCTACCTATGCTGACATTTATCGTCAGCATTCGTCGTACCTCCTCGGAATGACACTTGTTGGTTTTTGTAATGACTTTTGGTTATATCTTTTGGTCATTATGATAATTTTAGTATCTTTGAAATAAAAAAGATCATGTATTCCAGGGAGCTTGAAAATAGCATAAAAAATAAAATCGGAACCGGGAAAGCTATTATAATAGTTGGGGCCAGACAAGTCGGAAAAACGACCTTAGTTAAACATTTATTAAAAGATCAGGAATACTTATTTTTCGATGCAGATGATCCTACGATCAGACAACTATTATCAAATCCTAATACCGAACAAATAAGAACATTTTTGGGTAATTACAATACGGTTTTTGTAGATGAAGCACAACGAATTGAAGGAATAGGTTTAACATTAAAAATAATTACCGATCAATTTAAAGATGTTCAGTTAATTGTATCAGGTTCTTCTTCTTTCGATCTGGGTAATAAATTAAATGAACCATTAACAGGTAGAAAATGGGAGTATGAACTATTCCCTATTTCGTGGGAAGAATTTGAAAAGAAAGAAGGTTTTATTAAAGCCGAACAACAAATTGAAAATAGAATTATATATGGATTCTATCCCGAAGTTTTAAATAATCAAGGGAAGGAAAGAGAGATATTAAAAAACTTAACAAGTAGTTATTTATATAGAGATATTCTGGCTTTTTCGGAAATAAGAAAACCCGAAATACTTGATAACCTGCTATTAGCCCTTTCTTTGCAAGTTGGAAGTGAAGTAAATTATAATGAACTTGCTCAAACCATTGGTGTAAATAAGATAACCATTCAAAAATATATCGATATTCTTGAAAAAGAAT
>CAZSIC010000203.1:0-2637 GCA_964606845.1 uncultured Bacteroidales bacterium | reverse complement strand
CTTTGCTCAGTAATTTTTCGTGACGAGTTGTCCAATCGCCTTGACACATTCCGAGCCTGCATCAGGCAGTTGACAGTGTCTGGCCAAGCATGCTGAACATCCTCAGCTTGGAGATCCATCTGTGTCTTATGTTCAGTATTCCCTTTAATAATCAATGCAAGTGTTTGAGGAATATTAGTTTCGGAAATCTCGCCGAATCTTTCTGTAAGCGGCCCTATTACTTCTTGATCTGTTTTCTCTCGCAGATCGAAATCGTCTGTAAGCACTGAAGCAGTTATCAGATCATAACGTGTCAATCGCTTTCCAGCCTGATTGATGCGTTCGAATATTTCGATTGCTTCATCCAGTTTTACGCCTTTTGCTATGACCACTGAAAACGGATAATTGGTGAGCAGACGATGGCACATACTGAAGCGTTTTTGGTATTCTGAGCTTTCAAGATTTTCGAATACTTCATATTTATGCATAATAATATCACTGACTGAAATCCAACGCTTGTTATCTGGTTGTCGATAACGGAAAAAATTACCGGGTTCGCTGGGATCAAGATCGAAGACTATACGTCCGAAATCATCGTTTTCGATCTCCAAGCATTTGATCACAGCATAGAGAGAGGTAAGGCGCTGCTGACCGTCCAGGATAAGGGAGTAATGTCCTTCATCTTTTGCTTTTGGCTGACCAAGATATTCCACTGTGCGCAGAAGATGATTGTATTCGGATGGGGCCTCCCATAGAAAAATCGTTCCAATGGGGTATTCCTTGTACATACTATCAAGCAAATTGATGATTCTTGCACGCGGCCACACGAAAACTCTCTGGAATCGTGGCACTCGAATAAAGCCTTCTTCCATCTCTAAAACAAGTCTTGAGAGGCTGACTTGTTTGACTTCTATCTTTTCTGCTTTCATTTCTGTGATAGCCATATGCCAATTTCCCATCAGATAATTCAGATTCTCAATTGACAATTTAGATCAGTATTCTAGTAATGTCAAGGAACAGCCGCAAAGAACTTGCGAAACGTTTTAGGTTGGGAATTCAACAATACTCGTTGCTAAAATCCACATATCACGCGGCCAGACGCCACCAACGATCCCACTGACCCCTGCGTCTGGCCGTGTGCGATCAAACATTGTTTGGGCCAGTTGTTGAGGAGAATTCCTGTGGTAAAAGATTACGGGCATTACATCAACGGGGAGTGGGTGCCCTCCGATGGCGGGCAGTGGTTCGAGACCCGCAATCCCACCAACGGGGAGGTCCTGGCACGCTTCCCCCGGGGGACCAAAACCGACGTATTGCGCGCGATTGATGCCGCCGAAGCCGCCTATCCCGCCTGGCGCAAGACGCCGCCGCCCAAACGCGGCCTGATCCTGCTGCGCGCCGCCCAGATCATGCGCGAGCGCAAGGACGAACTGGGCGCGCTGGTCACCAAAGAGATGGGCAAGGTCATCGCCGAGGGCAACGGCGACGTGCAGGAGGCCATCGACTTCCTGGAATACATCGCGGGCGAGGGCCGCCGTTTGCTGGGCGAAACCACGCCCTCCGAACTCCCCAGCAAGTTCTGCATGACGGTGCGGCAGCCGTTGGGCGTGGTGGGCTGCATCACGCCCTGGAACTTCCCGATGGCGATCCCCATCTGGAAGATCGGCGCGGCGCTGATCACGGGCAACACCATCGTGTTTAAGCCCGCCTCGCTGACGCCGCTGTGCGTGGCGACGCTGGCCGAAGTCTTCGAGGAGGCCGGGCTGCCCGCCGGGGTGCTCAACGTCCTGACGGGGAGCGGCGGCACGGTCGGCATGGAGATCGTGGAGAATTCGCGCGTCAAGGCGATTTCGTTCACGGGCGGGGTCCCTGCCGGGCGCGAAATTTACACCGCCGCCGCGCGCGATCTCAAGCCGGTTGAGCTGGAGTTGGGCGGCAAGAATCCGCAAATCGTGATGGAGGACGCCAACCTGGATCTGGCGCTGGAAGGGCTGATGTTCGGCGCGTTCGGCACGTCCGGGCAGCGCTGCACAGCGACCAGCCGCCTGATCCTGCACGCGCCCATCTACGATCAGTTCATGGCGATGCTCGTCAAGCGGACCGAGGCGCTCCGCCAGGGCGACCCGCTCGATCCCTCGACCGACATCGGCCCGGTGGTGGACGAGGCGGCGGGCGAGTCGATCATGGGTTACATCGACATAGGCCGCCAGGAAGCCCAACTGATCACCGGCGGCGAGCAACGCACCGGCGGCCTGTACGACGGGGGCTTCTTCATCCAGCCGACCATTTTCGAGACCAAACACGGCACGCGCATCAGCACGGAGGAAATTTTCGGGCCGGTGCTCAGCGTGATCAAGGTCAGCAGCTACGAGGAGGCGGTCGAGGTTGCTAACGACATCGAGTACGGGCTATCGTCGTCGATCTATACGCGCGACGTGAATATGGCCTTCCGCGCCATCGAGGACCTGGAGACCGGCATCACCTACATCAACGCGCCGACCATCGGGGCCGAGGTGCACCTGCCCTTTGGCGGCACTAAGCACACCGGCAACGGCGGGCGCGAGGCCGGGACGACGGCCATCGACGAGTTCACTGAGATCAAGACGGTCTTTGTGGACTACAGCAACCGGCTGCAAAAGGCGCAGATCGAGGACTGAG
>CAZSIC010000202.1:0-2837 GCA_964606845.1 uncultured Bacteroidales bacterium | reverse complement strand
AAAAGACATGCGGATATTATGAGCCATCGGGATCATCGTAATGACGTTGCTTTTTTTCTTTTTGGACGGCCTTTTTATTACTTATTATTTTTTATTTAGTTTTTTTTTTCTCTTTTTTAGAAAACAACCTTAATAGCCAGTTACGTTTAATTACAGAAGCTGCTTCTTCAATTTCCACAGCACTTTTGTTAATACTGCTTACAGTAATTTTAACACTATCGGCAAAAACGGTATCAAATAATAATTTTGATATTAATCCCTGCCCTTCGTTTACCTGCAAAGTAAGTTTTTCCAGATTATCCGTTATTTTTTTTGTTTTTTCAGTGGTATAAGCAAGGTTTTCTCCTGATTTGCTTAATGAACTTGTAAAGGTTGTGTCAGTAAAAATTTCGCCGAATAAACCCTGCCCTCTTCTTACCTGGTCGGTGATTGCAACAAGGTTATCAGTTGATGTTTTGAGGTTTATACCTGCACGTTCAACCTCTTTTGCCAGTGATGTATCCGATAAAAGCATTCCTATGGTTCCTTTCTCATGATTTATTTTATCGGTGATTGAAGCAAAGTTGTTTGTTAATTCGGCCGTATTGGTTGCAATAGAACTTAGGTTTTTTGAAAAATCTTCATCAGCAAAAATTTTTCCGAATATTCCTTCACCACGGTTTATTTTGTCAGTAATATCAGCAAGATTTTCTGTAATTCTGGTGGTATTTTTACTCGATGTATTGATTTGTTTCATGATGTTATCAATATTTACAACTTCTATAGTTTCCAGATAGCCACCGTCTTTAATAACTTCCTCATCACTACTGCCGCTGTAAATATTTACAATTTTATTTCCCATGAGCCCCTCAGAGCCAATTTCCATTTTTGAATCTTTCCTGATAAATTTTCTTACATCATTTTGTACGTTTAAATCAACTCTTACCAGCGAATCATTAATAATTTCCACTCTAGAAACTGTTCCGATGTTGATCCCCGAAAAGCGAACATCATTTCCTACTTTTAATCCGCTAATGTCATTAAAAACTCCGCTAACAGTAAAGTTTCTTCCAAAAATATTGCTTTGACTGCCTATATAATAAATGGCCAGAATAAAAATTAAAGCGCCAACTCCGACAAATAGTCCGAGTTTAATATTATTTATTTTTGTATTTCTCATAGCATTTAAATTTTATACGGTTACAAAAAAAGATTGTACAAAGTCATCATCTTTTATCTTTAATTCATCAAAAGTCCCTTCTGCATATATAACACCATCTTGTATAATTAATATTCGGTTTGATGTTCGTTTGGCACACTCAAGATCGTGTGTTATGACAATGGATGATGCTTTGTATTTATTTTGTATTTTATTGATTAATTTACTGATTTCTCTTGAAGTTAGCGGGTCGAGACCTGTTGTAGGTTCATCGTAAAGAATAATTTCTGGTTTTAGGATTAGTGTTCTGGCAAGTCCGATTCTTTTTTTCATTCCACCTGATAATTCAGCCGGCATTTTATCGATTGTATCTTCTAATCCCACACTTTCCAGCGCTTCGTAAACTAACTTCTCAATTTTGTTTTTATCGGTGTAAATTTTGTTCCTTCGCAATGGAAATTCAAGATTTTCACGAACAGTCATTGAGTCGTACAAAGCATTACTCTGGAAAATAAATCCCACACGCGTGCGTAATTCATTTAATTCTTTATGATTCATCTCCATTACATCTTTTCCAAAAACTTTTAAAGACCCTTTATCAGGATAAATCAACCCTACAAGACATTTAATTAATACTGATTTTCCGATACCTGATTTTCCCAGAATAACAACATTTTCACTTTTTCTTACCTGCATATTAATATCTTTTAAAATCATTTTCCCATCGAATGATTTTTGCAGATGTTTAATTTCTATAACATTTTCGCTGTTGTTATTTAATATGTTTGGTTTCTTTTTCATTTTATATTGAGAAAATATTTATTATTTCTGATAATTGAACTGCAATTAAATCGATAATAAAGATAACCAACGAAGATATAACCACTGCCGAGTTAGCTGCACTCCCAACGCCTTCGGTTCCATTTTGAGAATAATAACCTTTGTAACATCCTATAATGCCAATAGCAAAGCCAAAAAAGAAAGTTTTAATGGTTGCAGGTACAATATCGAAATAATGCAATGGTTCAAAAGCTTGTGTAATGAAAAGTTGTAATGATATGTATCCATGCATGTTTACCGCAACATACGATCCATAAAAAGAAATTGCATCTGAATAAAATACAAGAATAGGGATCATAAAAGTTGTAGCCAATACTCGTGTTACTACCAGGTATTTTATAGGGTTTGTTCCAGAGACTTCCATAGCATCAATCTGTTCGGTTACTCGCATCGAACCCAGCTCTGCACCAATCCCTGAGCCAATTTTGCCGGCACAAATAAGAGCGGTTATTACCGGGCCAATTTCTCGTACAATTGAAACGGATATCATACCTGGAAGCCAGGATTCAGCTCCAAAATCGACCAAAACCGGACGTGATTGTAAGGTTAGCACTAAGCCCATAATAAATGCAGTTACCCCTATTAAAGGAAGTGTACTTAATCCCATTCGGTATGATTGCTTTAAAAGTTCTTTGGTCTCGAATGGGTAACGAAAAACTTCTCGAAAAAAAGCAGCAGTAAACCGACTTAAGCCTCCAATTTCCAGTTGAAAATTTTGAAAACCGTTTAGCTCTTTATTAAAGCTAGTTTGCTTGTTTTCTTTTTTATGATTAAAAATATTTTTTAAATATTTTTTCACACGAATATCTTTTGGTTAAACTACTTAATATTTGAATGTTATATTTTTCTATTTGTCTTT
>CAZSIC010000201.1:0-2930 GCA_964606845.1 uncultured Bacteroidales bacterium | reverse complement strand
CACGAGGTCAGAGTACTCGGGAAGCACGCTGTCGCGCGTGAGAAGGTGCATCCCCTCCTCGAGCGCCTGTGCGACGAGGATCCGGTCGAACGGATCGGCGTGGATCCCGGGCAGGTGCTCGACTCGCAGCACGTGCCCGGGCTCTATACCGATCGTCGCGTAGCCGGCGTCATGGAAGTAGCCACGAGCATCCGCAGCGCTCACCCAGACGCTGTTCGATCGGTCGCCGATGAGCTCCGTCGCGCGTCTGCCCAGACGAACATCCTCCACGATCGCCCACAGCGCGACGTTGGTGTCCAGCAGCAGCCTCATCGCCACCGGTCCCGATCGTACTCCCCGTCCTCGGTCCGCTCCGCTCCAGTATCCTCCGCGACGAAGAGCGCGGCGACCTCGCCGTCGAGCTCCTCGGTCTGGTCGGGCAGCCGGAAGGCCCCCTTCGCGATGCCGATCCGCCGCCCGCTGCTCCCGGCGTCGTCGAACCGTACGAGCCTCGCCACCGGCCTCCCGTTGCGCGCGATAGTGATCTCCTCTTCCCGGCCGCTCTCCAGGTCGTGGACGAGCTTCGATAAGCGGGTCTTCGCGTCGTGCATGTTGACTTGCGACACGGCTACTCCTTAGCTAAGAATAGCTAATCCTCAGCCACAATGCAAATCCGAGGAGAGAGCGCGACCAGCTCGCCCCTCCCTCGTGCACGTACAGACCCCACTCCGGTTACGCCTCAGTCGACGATAAGGCCTCGCAGGAAGTCGACGCTCGAGCGCGCCCATCGCGCTTCCTCACCAACCGTCGCCTCGATCGATCCCTGCCATGGGGTCCAGAGCTCCAGTACGGCGGTCACTCCTGGCGGAACTCGCGTCACAAGATTGGTGATCGGCAGATTGCCTTCTCCTGCCGGTGTACCTGCTACCGTGAAACCGAGGCGATGGTCGACCCGGCCTATCGAGTAATCTTTGACGTGGAGGTTCCCGGTGAGCGGGGCGAGCGAGCTCACTACGGTCTCGTATCCCTCGCTTCGCCCGAGCGAGTTGAGCGAATCCAGGCAGACGCGAACGAGAGGAGTGTCCAGACCGCGGACGAGCTCGGCGAGCGTCGCGACGGAAAGCCCCTCGTAGTTCTCCAGACAGAGCGTTACTCCGCTGCGCTCGAGCTCGGGAAGGACCGATGCGATTTCCCGCGTGGTCTCCGCCACGAACGACTGTGCACCCTCTTCGTCCCCCGGTGCAACGGTGGCGGTCGGCACGCTTCTGAGGATCGTCGCGCCGCACTCGCCGGCCATCTCGACGTAGCGCAGCAGCGTCTCCCGGCTCGTGCCCCGTGCACCGAGCTCGATCCCCACGCCTGCCTCGCGCGCGAGCGCGAAGAGCTCCTGCCGCCGGGCTGCGCCGAGCTCGTCGAGTGGAGCGTTGTCCGCGATCTGGACGAGGTCCACGCCGAGCTCACTCGCCCGCGAGACGAGGCCTTCGAGCATGAGCGGTTGCTCGGGCGCGGGATACCCCTGTATGCCGAAGCCCCACGGGAAGGTGTAGCTACTGATCCCGAGCTTCACGGCGCATCCACGATCGCGCGAACCTCATCCATGACCCGCTCAGGTCTGAATACATCGCGCCAGTCGTCGCGGAGGATCGCTCTGCGGCCGCGCTCGACCGCTCGCTTAGCCCCGTCGGAGACCTCTATGCCAAGGTAGCCGAAGAGTATCCCTATGTTCACGTTCATGTGACCCAGAATGAAGTCGCGGGCCGCCGCCTCGGGAACCCCGGCCTTCACCGCCTCGTCCATCGCCTCGCGAATCGTGTACATGAGCGTGAGCGTCACGGTCTCGGCCATCGCCGGCTCCAGAATAGCCATCTGCTCCACGGTGATCCGATGGCTGCGCATGACCGGTGCGAAGATCGTCTTCGCGACCGCCTCACCAGCGGCGTAGATGGACTCGTCGCCGCGGAAGATCGCGCAGACGATGTTCTGCTTCGCCTTCGAGCCTCCGTAGAAATCGAGCTTCGCCTCGGGATCGGTCTCGTCGTTCACCACCGGAGGATGACACGGATGACTCACGAATACCCCCACGTCGTCGCGCTCGGGGATCTTACCGCCGTGCGGCGAGGCCGGATCGAGGATCATCACGAAGGCGCCGCTCTTCATCGCGGGAACGACCCACTCGGCGACGCTGCCCATGACCTTGTCCGGAACCGCGAGGATGACCACGTCTGCGCGTCCCGCGGCAACCCGGCCTTCGACCGGCTCGACGTCGAGCTCGGCGAGCCTCGCGATCCCATCCGGTGATATCTCCACGCAGTCCACGTCGTGCTCGCTCGAGACCAGGTTACGCGCGCACCGCAGGCCCATCTTCCCGCCCGCTCCAAACAGAGCTACCTTGCTCATACTCGATCCTCCTTCGAAAGCTCAATCGTCTGGTTCTTCTCGGCCGATTCGTAGGCGGCGAACACGGCCTCCATCGTGTTCAGATAGCTCGATCCTTCGGACTCCGACGGCGCACCCTGCACGATCGCGTCGAAGAAGCTGCGATTCGCCGGCAGGCAACTTCCCATGCTCAGCGTGTACCGCGGGATCAGCCACTCGTGGGTAATCGGCGGGAAGCGTCGGCTGATCGACCGGCCGTCGCGGGTCGTGACGACCCCACGGAAGTCGTGACCGAGCTCCATGACGCCCGTCTCGCATTCGAGCCGGATCAGCGTCTCGAGCTCGTGCTCGAGCTCGGTCGGGCTCGCGTACGAGAGCTCGACGACGAAGTGTGAGCCCGAGCCCGTCGTCGCGAGGACCGTTGCGAGATCCTCGCCGGCGATCCCCGGCGTCACCGCGGCGGTCCGGGCGGTGACGCTACGAATGTCGCCCATGAACGCTCTCGCCGTATCGACGATATGCGTCCCCATATCCATCAGCATGAACCGTCGCGCCTCGCGAAGCGCCGGCTGCAT
>CAZSIC010000200.1:0-3239 GCA_964606845.1 uncultured Bacteroidales bacterium | reverse complement strand
ATGTTAGTAAGTTTTGTAAAATTGTTAATAAAGTGGTTTTTAGACAGTCTGACGGGTTGGGATAAATTTTTATGGTTCCAGATTCCATAACCTTTGAACTGGTGGTGGCAGAAACAGTTATCTGTCCTTTCATTCCACTTGATACATGATTTTCGCAAATATAATAATGGGTACCTTCCTCATCAAAACTTATTTCGCCTACCCCGGAAGGAAAAGAAAATCCACCGGATAACGGAGTATCATCATTTTCATCCCAACTATCCTTACTTACTTCAAGTACAGGATGTTCAGAATTTCCATTAAAAAATACAGTATCACCAACTGAAATTGTAATATCATCGGGATTAAAAGTAAATCCACTGATATTAATTGTATGCGTAGTTTGTGCTAAAGTACCCAGATAACATAAAATAAATAAGATGATAGATAAAGCAAGTCGTAACATGAGCCATAGGTTTAGTAATTAACACCATAATGTTATAAATTGTTCATTAAAACAATTTTTTATTACCTGTAATTTGGATAAAAACGATAAGTTTTTTATACCAAGTACAATAACATTTGTCTTTTTTACAAGAAGCTTTAAAAATGGGTGCTAATTATAATAACTTTTTAGCTTTTGTTCTAAAACCTCTTTGTTAACCTCGTTAATCTGATTTACAATGGTTTTGATTTTTTCTACTCTTTCCAGGCGGGTTTCCATAGAGATAAATTTTTCGTCGGCAAAAACAATTTTATTTACCTGGTATCCTTTTTCATTCAGCGACATGGCAACCGCTGCATTGAAGTTGTCGAAGATGATTACCGAAGGTAGTTTATTTTCGGCATATTGCGCCATAGCCTTTAAAACCATGCTTTTAATGTATTTAATTTGTGTCTCGCCTAAATAATTGGCTCCCAGCAATATTTTTATCAAATCAATTTTTGCCTGATCCTTTTTTAAAGGATTTCTCCGCATGGCTTCGTATTCGGAATTTTTTGTATTTAAAAGTAGTTGTATAAACTCATCCGGCACATCTTTTAAATCACCTAGATTGTCTTCCCTTTTTTTCTTTTTATATTCCCTGATGGCATATTTTTGGTTCACAGGCACGTAATATTCCCATTTATTTGTCCTTTTATATGATTCGGTCATTGGTTTAGGCTTCCATTTGCTTTCGGGCCTTTTCATTAAAGGGGCTTTGATATCGAGATAGCCCGTTTCTATGGAATATAACAAGCAATTCACAAAATGCACCCAGCCACCACCAAGCGAATAGTGTAATGCACTCCATAATGTTTTGTCCGACTCGTTTTTTTCTTGTTCTAAGGTTGTCGTATCAATTTTTTTCCCTTTAAGGCGTTGCACAAACTCATCATCCAGGCGGGTAGGTATGTATGTAAAAGACTCAGATTGTTGGCCGGTCATTTTGGTGTGGTGTAACTCTTCCAGATTCATGATATAATTGGAGTCATTTGCCAGTGTAATATGAATAGAGAAATCTTTATCCCAACGCATATTCTGAATATTTTGAGCGAAAGACCAGTTAATAAAGAAAGCAAAAGATAAAAAAGTGATAATAAGCTTTTTCATAATAATCAAAGATTGATTTTTACCTTTTTAAAGGTAAAGAAAATTCAGCTTATTTATAAAATGTTTTTATAAATTTTAAGTAGAAGATTGTATAGATATTACTAAAAAAGCCCGGCTTGCAGGCCAGGCTTTAATACTGTTTTTTCATATTGGATTATTCATCTTCAAGCATAATCTCCAGCATTTTAATTGCTGCCACAGGGATTGATGTTCCGGGGCCGAAAACGCCGGCAACGCCAGTATCATATAGAAATTTATAGTCTTGCGTAGGAATAACGCCTCCAACAATAATCATAATATCTTCGCGTCCTAGTTTTTTTAACTCTTCGATAACCTGCGGAACCAATGTTTTATGGCCTGCAGCTAATGAAGAAACACCTAAAATATGCACGTCATTTTCAACGGCTTGTTTTGCTGCTTCTGCAGGAGTTTGGAATAATGGCCCGATATCCACATCGAAACCAAGATCGGCATAACCTGTAGAGACTACTTTTGCACCACGGTCGTGGCCATCCTGTCCCATTTTAGCAATCATAATACGTGGCTGACGGCCTTCTTTTTCTGCAAATTTTTGTACCAGTTCTTTCGCTTTCTGGTAATTTGCATCATCTTTTGATTCTGACATATATACTCCTGATATTGATCTGATAACCGCTTTATATCTTCCTGCTGTTTTTTCGCATGCATCGGATATTTCTCCCAGGGAAGCACGTTTTTTAGCAGCATCAACAGCTAATTCCAATAAATTCCCTTTGCCTGTAGCAGCGCATTCTTCAATTTTTTTCAAGGCTGCCTGTGTTTCCTCCTCGTTTCTTTCAGCTCTTAATTTTGCTAGTCGCTTAAGCTGGGCTTCGCGCACTGCTGTATTATCTACATCTAATGTATCAATGGGATCTTCTTTTTCAAGTCTGTATTTATTAATCCCAACAATAATATCTTTCCCGGAATCAATTCTTGCCTGCTTTCTTGCAGCAGCTTCCTCGATTCGCATTTTGGGTATTCCGGTTTCAATGGCTTTTGCCATGCCACCCAGCTTATCAATTTCCTGAATATGCTCCCATGCTTTATGAGCAATCTCCTGGGTCAGTTTTTCAACATAATAAGAACCAGCCCATGGATCTACTGCCCGGCAAATTTGAGTTTCTTCCTGAATATAAATTTGTGTGTTTCGGGCAATACGTGCCGAAAATTCAGTTGGCAATGCAATGGCCTCATCTAATGCATTGGTATGTAAAGACTGAGTATGGCCTAAAGCAGCGCCCATTGCTTCAACACAAGTACGGGCAACATTATTGAACGGATCCTGTTCAGTTAAACTCCATCCGGATGTTTGGGAGTGGGTTCGCAATGCCATCGATTTTGGATTCTTTGGATTAAACTGTTTTACCAACTTTGCCCAAAGCATTCTTGCAGCACGCATTTTAGCAATCTCCATAAAATGATTCATCCCCACTGCCCAGAAAAATGATAAACGGGGAGCAAAGGAATCGATATCCATTCCTGCATTTACTCCGGTACGCAAATACTCCAAACCATCGGCTAAAGTATATGCAAGCTCAATATCGTTAGTAGCTCCGGCTTCCTGCATATGGTATCCGGAAATACTTATGGAGTTGAATTTGGGCATGTTTTTCGATGTATATTCGAAAATATCGGCAATAATTTT
>CAZSIC010000199.1:0-3244 GCA_964606845.1 uncultured Bacteroidales bacterium | reverse complement strand
TTGAATTAGTTTTGTAGTTAAAGTTGTCCTATCAATGGGGGAAAGAAAAAATAAACAAAATATTTTTTATTATTAACTTTTTAAAAATGAAACTTATGAGAAAAAAAATATTATTAACCTTAGTTCTTACTTTTTATCTCAGTATGATTTTTTCACAAGAAAAGAAAACTTGGGATTTTCCAGTGAGACCTGGCTCTTCTGAATGGGAAAATTTATTAACTTTTGAAGATAAATTGAATGCTTATAATATCCCAGAAGACATATTATATGAAATGAAAACTTCAGATTTAGTAAAATCATGCTTAAGTTATCCTGAGCTTAGATTAATTATGACTAGAAATAGTTTTCAGGATGGCTATAACTACTTAAAGACCATTTTTAATGGATTTAATGAATTAGAAAATAGAGAAGATGCTGGTAAAGAATTGTTGAAAGTGTATAAAAAAATGGATCCTGGAGCTATTAAAAATATAAATATTCCGGCTGAAAGGGGAAGATATATTTTCAAGTTCATTTATATTGAAATACTCTTATCACAAAATAAGACTATTGCTAATATTGATAAAAAAAATAAAAAAGAGTTAATTGCAGTAACATTGCTTAATTATGAGAAGAGAGATAAAATGCCAGAGCATTTTTCAACATTTGGAAAAATGTCTTCAACTTTAATATTGGGAAGAATACTTGAACATGATCAATATTCAAAATATGGTGTTCAAAAGAAATATGCTGACAAAATCAAAAGATTCATTGATAAATCATATTTGGAAGATGTTTCTACAATGCTTCAAATTGTTGCACTTTCTAAAGAATATTTAAATCAACTTGAAAATGAATAAATTATTAGTTTTTATAACACTTTTAATATTGTTAATATCATGTGATGAAAATCCATGTGATAATCTAAAAAATGGAGCGTATAAATTCCCTGAAGTTCCAGATGAACATGACATGAATTCTGAAGAAGTTTATGATTTTGTAGATCTTCCAAAAGATATAAGTGAATGTATAACAACCGAAGGTCTTTTAGAAACCTGTCTTAATTATCCATATTTATCACTTATCTATGCAGGATATAGTCTTCAGTCGGGATATTCAGATTTAGTAAGTGAAAACTTCAGAGGAGTTAGAGAGTTAGAACAAAGAACAGATAGAGGAACTTGTCTTCTTAACAAATATTTAACATTTGATCCAATTGGTTATGATATAAATTGGGAATCAGCTGAAATAGGAAAATATAAGTTAACTTTTTTAAGTTTTGAAGTTATATTTAGCCAATACGTTAATTTAGAAGCATTAACCGAAGATGAAATAATCAAAACAGTTGAAAGAGCCATTAATATATATGATATAACTATGGATAATATTGAAAGACATAGCATATTAGATCTATACTGTGTCACTACACTCCTCTCTCGTATAATGTATATAGAAAATTATGAGTCTTTTTTAGAGATTTATGATATTGACGATAATGTGTGGAGACTTACAGAATTCTACGGTCCTGTTAATTTAGAAACTGTTGAATTGGTTTATAATCTATCACTTGATTACCTTGAATATTTAAATAATAAAAATTTATGAAAAAGATATTATATATAATAATGGTTTTAATAACTAATAACCTTATTGCTCAACATGAAGGTGTAATAACAATAAAAACCCCAACAAATGTGGAAATCCAAGCAATAAATTTTTTTGAAGACCCAAATGTATTAGCAGGACTTGAAGCAGATGCTGCAGCATTTATAGATGAACATAATCTTAATGCTGTAAGAATTGGACCTGCTTCTATTACATTTAATTGTCATGGATATGCATGGCATATGATTGATGGTGGTGATCCGTGTGTGATTGCTGATACCACCTACCGTGGAGATCAAAATCTATCAAAATACTGGACCGATTCTCCTATTTATGTGGAAACTAACAGTTCTAACGGAACTAAGGTTAATTATCCTGATGGATCGCATTCTGCGGTTGCTACAGATCAAGAAGGTATTGTTATTTCTAAATGGGCTAATTGGCCATTATACCGTCATGCTCCATCTGAATGTCCATACTCAGCTACAAATTTGAAATATTACCATATTCCTGTTAATGGAAGTGATTTGATTTGCTTTTCTAACTCTTATAGCACATATAATTTATCTGGAGCTACTTATAATTGGGAGGCAGATCTTTTAAATTTTTCGGGGAGTGGCTCTTCAACATTGGCAACAAAAAGTGGTAGTGGAGAAGAAGAAATTTATGCGTATATAACAAGTCCATACTCTGGTACAACTGTGTTAGCTAAAAAAACTGTTTGGATAGGTAAACCAGGTGTACCAACCACAAATCCAAGTGGTTATCCAACTGAAGATATTCCATTGGATGCATATTTTAATGTTTCATTGGTAAAAACTCCGGGTGCATCTTCATCAATGCCTATAAATTGGTGGTCATCAGGAAGTATAGTTGTTGACCATACTACTCCAAATGGTTGTACTTTTCATGCTGAAGAAACTGGGATAGGTAATTTTTATGTGACAACTAGAAATAGCTGTGGTACAAGTGCTGCAGGGGGCGGAACTGTTAACGTATATTCTGGGAGCGGAGGTGGAGGTGGAGGTCTACCAAGACCTTTGTCTGTATCACCTAATCCTGCTAATGATTATATAGAAGCCTATATAGAGAATCTAACTGAAGAAGAGAAATTGGATAACGAAAAATTACATATTAAAATAGTTAACAGTAATTCTATACCAGTTTATAATGGAACAACCCAACAAAAAAAGTTTCAAATAAATACTAGTTCATTTCCTGAAGGAGTTTACTATTTATTGGTTCAGTATAAAAATCAAAAATATTCATCAACAATATTAATTTCTAGATAATTAAATTACAACTATAAAAGCATTTGGAGTTTGCCTCAAATGCTTTTTTGTAAGCACATTTGCGAAAAAAAAGGTAAATGTGCTTATTTTTTGCCCTTTCGGGCAATTTGCTATTCCTAAAACTAAAACAATTTATTACTTCGTGGATAAGGTCTACTAAACTAACAAAGATATTACACGCGGCCAATTTATAACAACACATCAGCCTAAATGCGGGGGTTTTGGCGGTTTGACTGACATTTATTATATTAGTGGTGGTTTTAGCGGGTGACCGGTAGCCACGGCGACGGAAACCCGAACTCAGGCTATGTGTGGACCGTCAGACTGTCTAAAAACCACTTTATTAACAATTTTACAAAACTTACTAA
>CAZSIC010000198.1:0-3282 GCA_964606845.1 uncultured Bacteroidales bacterium | reverse complement strand
TTCTGCCAATTGGGCTCCATCGTCGCGGGGAGCGTTGCGGACCGGTCGCCCGCTTCCCATGCCTGGCCGGGCTTGGTCCGAAATACGCGGGTGGAGATCTTGTTTTCGACGTGAATATCGCCGAAGAGAATCAGGTCCATCATGCCGAGGATGGGGCGGCGGACCTTTTCGGGGAGATTGGGAACGGCCCGGACCACCTCGCCGTTGCGGGTGTTGACCGTTTCCATGACGGTGTGCGCCAGGAGCACGACACCCATGTCCAGCGCGCCGAGCTTGGACAGGTAGCGGCGGATCTCGTTGTTGATCAGCGCCGTGCCCTTGCCGTATGAGAGCACACCGTCCGTGTGGTAATCCACGCCGTTTTTCTTGCAGATCCACTTGCGGCAATGCTCATAGGCGATATCGATCGTGTCGATGATCAGGACGGAAAAGCGGCCGGATTCGATTGCCTCGTTGGTCGCCTCCAGCAGCTTCTCCCACGAGTTGATGACATACGTTCCATCCGTATCTTCCCAGCGCATGGCCTCCACGGAACCGAGGCCCGGTTCGGTGGCCAGGAAGATGGAATCCGGGATGGTCGCCGCCCAGGTTGTCTTCCCGAACTTCGGGCAGGAATGGAACAGGATCTTTTTGCGGCGCAGATCCGTTACCGGCGGGGTTTTCGACTTCGGAATAGGCATTGCAAACTCCTCCACAAAAGAAAAAGAAAACGAAGCGAATTGCGCTAAAACGCGGAATCGGACACCGCCAGCTCCTCGTGCGGCGGCACCACGTCGAACAGGTTGTCGCGGACGTTTTCGTTGAAGCCGGAGGAGCAGTATGCGTAGTACTCGCAGGGTCGACCCCAAGCGTGGCAATGTGAGGTATTCTGCAGCCATTTGCCCCGGCGATTGGCCTCCAGAAGCATCTGGCAACCTTGCCAGATCTCCTCGCGCAGCATGTCGAACCTGTCTTCGGTGAGATAGATCTTCTCGCGATGGAAGGCTTCAGGCTTGGCGTACCAGTCCGCGAGCCGCCCCCGGAAATCCTCGTCGGATTCCGGCTCCTTGCGCTGTGCGGTCGATTTTCCGGATTTGTTTTTTGCCGCCAGAGCAGCTTTACGGGCTTGGTATTCCTCTTCCGTCTCACCTGTGTTCTGCTTCAGGCGGGTCTTGAGGAGGACGTTGTAGATCACGCCAATGATGGGCGTTCCGGTTTCACGCAAGTAATGCGCATAGGCGGCAATCTGCGTGTCGGTCCAAAGCCGCTCCAGATAGTCGCGGGTCAGCGCCCCCGCCGTTTTGTGCTCCATCAGGTACAGCCCGTCCGGAAGGCGCACAACACCATCGGCCTTGCCGCCCATCCGAAAAGACCGGCTCTCCGCGCCTGTTTCCGGATTGATAATCGGCGCTTCGAATTCCTTCTCAATGGCCACGACTTCGAACGCCTCGTCGGGGTAGCGCGATGCGTAACCGGTCATCATGGCCTTCGCCAGATGCCACGCATGCTTTTCAGTGGGATCATTCGTCCGGTTGGGATAGGCCGAATCGATCAGATCGAGCACCGCAAGAAGGCGGTTTGCGTCGTCCACGCGGACATACCACAACTCCAGTGCCTCGTGGATCACGCTGCCGAAGGCGAGATTTTCCGATTTCTCAAGGGGGCGAAGATGCTCCCTGTACCGAAGTTCGTACTTTTTCTGGCAGTTGCGCGCCGCATTGAAGGCGCTATACGTCATGAGCTGCATTCAATTCTCCCTGTGCAATATCAGTTTCGGTTTTCCTGGTTGTCTCCCCGCCGGACGGTGAATGACTCCTCGCCGAACTCCCGAATGGCGAAGCCGGTGAAGAACCGGGCAATGTCGCGTCCCACGTCCGTCGTGGCGTTGATCACGCAGGCGTTCTTCGCTTCATCCATGCAGTAACTTGCCTCCAGGCGCACGCGGGACGGGCCGTGCAGACACTCGGCCGCGAGCACTGCAAGCTGGATGGTTTCCTCGATCTCTCGCGCCGGGCATGTTTGGCAGAAGCGGTAGCAATAGATTTCCTTGTCCATGACATGCTCCTTTTAAGGGTGGCTTCTGTTACATACCCGGCGCGAAGCCAAAGTGTCCGGGACTTTATTTGAGATATTCCCTCAAACCCGCGTCCTCGAAGATGCGGCGCATCTTGGCGATCTCGCAGTAGAGCGTGCTCGGGGAGATGCCCAGCGTCCTTGCCGTCGCGGCAGGCGATTGCTTTGACAGAAGGTCGGCTATTTGCCGAAGATGAGCGGGAAGGGTTGCCACGGCCAGGGATACGTCATGCTGAAGATCAACTTCATCACGCTCCGGGCGGCGGCGCTTTCCGGCACGCATCTCGGCCTCGTCCCGGTCTATCGTGCATTCTCGTTCCACCTTGTTACCGGAGGCATCCGTGACGATGTCGTTCACTGAGCATTCCACGCGCCGGTAATCCCGGCAGGCAGTGGTTCTGTGCCGAACCAGGCGGGAAATCTTGTTGTCGATCAGGCGTGTGACGAAGGTGTTCCGGCTTGCCTTGGCAGGGTCGTACTTGGGCAGGCGCTCAAGGAGATCGGTGCGCAGCTCCTGCTCGATATCCTCGACCTCGTCCCGCGTGTAACCTGAACTGCCTGCAAGCTGGCGCGCCTTGCACCGGATGGCGGTGGCGGCGTAGTTGCTGATGCGGTTATGTACGTTGGCTTTCATGTCTGTTCTCCTGCGTTAGGGCCGCAGGAGAGGCGTGGGCACAGGCCGAGGGCAGAAACGCACAAAGGGGATCGCAGGTCGCCAAGTCGGCTGTACCCACGATCCCCTCCGTCGTTGCGGCAGTGAAATCGTCTGGTCCAAAACTGAAATGTGGTTCACGTCATAAGGGAGCTGACCCCGGATCTAGGCGGCGTCCTCCTCGATTTCCATGTGGGCGGGGAGCCCATTCTGCACCTCAAGGGAAAGGATGGTTCCGTCGCGAATCTCAGCCAGGAGCCGAAAGAAATCGGCCACCTGCTCCTTGAGAACGAAGTCGTCCAGACGGGATTCCCGGCGGACGGCATTCTCCTTCCCAGGCTTCAGCTTCCTGATCCGCCGGGGCCTTGGAGCCAGGCAGGGACGACCGTCGCGGATAAGCACGTTCTCGTAACGGCCGAAGTTCAACCGCTGCATGTCCTCGACAAACAGGCGGCATTCAGGGTGCAACTCTTCTTTACGCTTCATGATTTTCTCCTCGTTGGGTTCCGTTGCTCACACCCCTTGGGCGGATGGGCGGGCAGACGGCCATAAAAATTCAAAATGTCCGGGTGAAATTC
>CAZSIC010000197.1:0-3339 GCA_964606845.1 uncultured Bacteroidales bacterium | reverse complement strand
TTGATTTTGAAAACAATTATGATGTATTTGTGGATAAAAATATGATTATGACCGTTGTGCGAAACATCATTTCAAATGCTCTAAAATATACTCCTGCCGGAGGATCAATTTTAATAACAATTGACCATGAAGATCATTATTATAAAGTTGCAGTAAAAGATACCGGGATCGGTTTTGATGAGAGAACAGCAAAGGAAATATTCAGTTCAAAGAATTTTTATACCACAAACGGAACAAATAATGAGGTGGGCTCTGGTTTGGGATTGATTTTATGTAAGGAGTTTGTAGAAAAAAACAGTGGCAAAATCTGGGCAGAAGGTAAACCCGATCAAGGCGCTTCATTTTATTTTACGATACCTGTATCCAATTTGACCGAATAAATTATGCTCACAAACCAGTTTTTTTGTTTCCATATGTTTTTGAGCGCTGAAAAATGTATTTAGATTTTACATACTGAAACGCAACCGAAATAGACTTGATTTCATCTATAAATGAAAAAAGATTATGAGCTTGATTAAAAATAGATATTTAAAATTTTACAATGCAGTTATTTTAGCATTTTTAGCTTTATTAGGATTTTCCTGTTCAAATGATCCAGTTGATGAATATGGAACACCTTCGGCAAAATTTATTGTAAATGGCAATGTGTTGTCTGAAGAAACAAATGAGCCGGTTCGAAATATAAGAGTTGTCATGCAAAATGATACAGCTTATACCGATCAGGAAGGGAATTACCAGGTTGCTGACAATTGGGGTTTTCCTACCGATCAATCCTATATTTTAAAATTTACCGATATTGATGATGAGCTCAACGGAGCTTACCATGCTATAGATACTGTTGTGGAATTTAATGACCCTGAGTTTACAGGCGGAGACGGGAAATGGTATTCTGGCGAAACAATTAAAATATTAGATATTAAGCTTACTCCCAAAAAATGACTGTAACAAAAATTTCGATCAGGAAAAAGCTTGCTCTTCAACTTTTTAAAAAATACCGTAATAATGAAAGTAAACTGCATCAGTTAAAATATATTCTTTGGGAGTGTACTTTACGATGCAACTTGAATTGCCTGCATTGCGGAAGCGACTGCAAAAGAGATGCTACCATAAAAGATATGCCCGCCCGAGATTTTTTCAGAGCAATAGACCAGGTAAAAGATATTGTAAATCCTAATCATACCATGATTGTTTTAACTGGCGGAGAACCATTGATGAGAAAGGATTTGGAGCAGATCGGTTTAAATTTGTATAAAAGGGGATTCCCATGGGGCATTGTAACCAATGGGATGTTGCTTAACAAGAACAGGCTTGAGTCATTATTAAAGTCAGGATTAAGAGTTATAACTGTTAGTTTGGATGGGTTGGAAGAATCGCATAACTGGTTACGTGGAGTTAAGAGTAGTTACGAAAATGCAGTTCATGCCATTCAGTTATTAACTGAGCAATCGAACCTGGAATACGATGTTGTAACCTGCGTAAATCAGAAAAATTTTGGCGAATTAAATAAAATCAAAGATTTATTGATAAGTCTGGGTGTTAAAGCATGGAGGATTTTCACTGTTTTCCCTATTGGCAGGGCGAGAGCGTATAATAAATTACAATTGGAACCCAAAGAATTTAAGGAGCTTTTTGATTTTATTAAGCAAACCCGGAAAGAGAACAGTATTAAATTGAATTATGGTTGTGAAGGATTTTTGGGGAATTATGAAAGAGAAGTTCGCGATAATTTTTTTATTTGCCGTGCTGGAATTAACGTTGCATCTATTCTTGCTGATGGTTCAATTTCGGCCTGCCCAAATCTGAGAGATAATTTTATTCAGGGAAATATTTATCAGGACAATTTTGCAGATGTCTGGAAGAATAAATACAAAGTTTTTAGAGATAAAAGCTGGACAAAAACAGGAATTTGTGCCGATTGTGAGTTTTATAAATACTGTGAGGGTAATGGAATGCATTTAAGAGATGAGAAAACAGGTGAACTGCTGTTTTGCCACCTAAATCTTATTAAGGAAGGTGAAGAGTGAGTGTTTTAGGTTTCATATTTTAATCTTCGTCATAACCCTCATCTTTAATATTGACCGCTTCATCGAAATTATCGTTTAAGTATTCTTCCGAATCATCCTCGTCATCTGTATTTTTTAAATCTTCTGTAAAATCATCTCTTAGCTTTCCGGCATCATCGTAATCATTATCTTCTTTAATAATCTGCCGGGCTTCTCGTTCTGTCATTCTTACCAAATAGTAGATTTCTTCTGTTTCAAAGGGTAATGCCGAAACATATTTGCCTTCCTTATTGGTAAATGTAACCAGGTTATCTTCGTAACCATCAGGATATTCTACTTTAATGCTGTTGATGGTTTCTAAAGGAAGTTTTTCGTAATCTATAACAATTCTTTTCTTTGTCACTTGACTAATAATTTTTTAAAAGTTTGACGTCCGAAATATATTCAAAAAAAAATTTTCAAACCTAATGAAAGGATGCTATTTTTTATTTTTTTAAATATTTATAATCTATTGATTTATAATTTTTTGACACTTTTAAAAACAAATTGTTTATAAATTTATACCCATTTATACCCTTTTAGGTTCTAATTTAATGCAAATTATTTAAATAAAAATCTCACCTTTCATAAAAAGTTTTGCTGTTCCTGCAATTTTAACTCTTTCGCCAAGATGTTCACAAGTTAAGTATCCTTTTCTTTCTGAAAGCTGAATAGCTTCCATTTTATTTTTATTGAGTTTTTTTGCCCAGTAAGGAATAAGCGTGGTATGAGCAGAGCCTGTAACCGGATCTTCTTTAATACCAGCACGCGGAGCAAAAAACCGCGATACAAAATCGCACTGTTCGCCCTGGGAAGAGATAATAATGCCGAATGTTTCAACCTTTTCTAATATGCTGAAGTCGGGTTTTATTTTTTTTACTTCCTGCTGATTGTTAAAAATAACCAAAAGGTCTCTGGATTGCAATATTTCTAATGGTTCTGCGCCCAAACCATCAATCAGATAATCCGGAGCCGGTATTTCTTTTCCTTCATTCGACGGAAAATCCATCATCAGCAGTTCTTTGTCTTTCTCAATCAACAAATCGCCGCTAAGTTGGGATTTAAAGCGGATGACCGGGTTTTTGTATTTTAACTCGTTATAAATTACCCATGCAGCAGCTAATGTCGGATGTCCTGCCAGGTTAATTTCTACTTTGGGCGTAAACCAGCGGATTTCAAAAAAATCATCTTTTGGAACAAAAAAGGCTGTTTCGGAAAGATTATTCTCCAGGGCAATTTTTTGCATGGTATCTTTGTCTATCCATTCGGTAAGCGGACAAACAGCCGCCGGATTCCC
>CAZSIC010000196.1:0-3356 GCA_964606845.1 uncultured Bacteroidales bacterium | reverse complement strand
TGATCTTTAGGATCAAAATCTTTTACTTCACAAGCAAATCTTGTTTTAAATTTTGATGCATCAAAGTGAGTAATAAGGTCTGAGCCGCTTACTCCATCAATTAAATTTTCCCAATATTGGTCAACATTGTTTCCAATGGGTGTAATAGCTCCAAGGCCCGTAATAACTACACGTCTGAATTCCATAACATTAAAATTTAAAACAAGATTTTTGAAATATTAACAATTACTTAGCGTGCTCTTCAATATATTTGGCAGCATCACCAACAGTACTGATATTCTCAGCTTGATCATCAGGAATTGAAATATTGAATTCTTTTTCGAATTCCATAATTAACTCAACAGTGTCAAGTGAATCAGCACCCAAGTCGTTTGTAAAACTAGCTTCAGGTGTAACTTCGTTTTCATCAACTCCTAACTTATCAACAATAATCGCTTTTACTCTTGATGCAATATCAGACATAACTTTAAGTTTTAATTAATAATTAAGTTTAATTTTTAACAGTGCAAAGAAATATAATTAACTGTGATAAATCAAAAATATTTCTTTATTTTTTTGATGCAAAAATAATCTTTTTTGGATTTTTAAAGCCATTTTTGCAATAATTTTTCATCTTTATAAGACCATAACGCAACTTTTATAAAAAATAAAATATTGATTATGAATAAAATAGCAATATTTGCGTCAGGCTCTGGAACCAATGCCGAAAACCTGATCAACTTTTTCAAAGAAAACAAAAAAAATGAAATTTCGTATATTTTTTCGAACAATAAAAATGCATATGTCATTCAAAGAGCTATAAATCATGATATTAAATACCATATTTTTTATCGAACGGAATTTTACAATACCACAAAAATTCTTCATATCTTAAAAGAAAACGACATTAATTTTATTGTTTTAGCTGGTTTCTTATGGTTAATTCCTGACTATTTAATTCAAACCTTTCCAAAACGAATTGTAAATATTCATCCGGCATTATTACCAAAATATGGCGGTAAAGGAATGTATGGAATGAATGTACATAAAGCTGTTATTGAAAACAATGAAAAGGAAACCGGAGTAACCATACATTATGTAAATAGTGAATATGATAAGGGCGATATTATTTTCCAGGCAAAATGCCCTGTAAATAAGGACGATACTCCTGAATCGATAGCAAAGAAAGTGCACGAACTGGAGTACGAGCACTTTCCTAAAATTGTAGAAAATATTATCTCTGATTTATAAATCGTAATATTTTCGTCCTATATTAAAATTGAGGCCAAAATTAATAATAAAAGGCTGGTAATCAAAATTCAAAGAATCATCACCAACTGGAATGGAAAACCCAATCTGGGCAACAAACTTAACCCATTTATAACCAATTTTTGAGGTGATTACCGGCTCAAAAAATGTATTGTACCCGCCTGTTTCGAAACTTTCTTCTCCCGGATCCATCTTTACCAGAACAAAACGTGGAGAAAAACTTCCGTCGAAAATTCCTGTAGCAACACCAATACCTGGTTGTAAAAATATTCGTTGCACATTGGCGTCGGTAATCTCTGAATCAAAAGTCACAGTTTCAAAATAACCCTTTGTTTTACCAAATCCATAACCACCATAAATTTCATATCGGACATTTTCTCCTATTTTCTCATAATATCCCAGACCAGCTTCAATAAAAGTATGTTTATGAAAATCGTCGGTTGTATCGCTGGTTTCATTCCCATAAGAACCATTTACCATAACACCAATATGATCGGTAATGGCATAAGCGGTTTGTGCATCAAAGTTACTGGTTCCGGTGGCAATAGTAGCCTGAAATTCTCCCTTATTACTAAACATAGGAGAATTTGCCATATTGGGGATATACTCAGGTGAACATGAAAATAAAAAACCTGATGCTATCACCAATAGCAGGATTCTTAAATTTTTGTTTAGATGTAGATTTTTCATAACTTATTTATTTTGGTTAGGTTTTAAATAACTGATTATCATCTCATAAACGATCTTCTTTCTTCGTTTGATAAATTCAATAAATTCAGAATGATTAAATGAATTTTTCTCGCTTATCATATGTTTAATGGCAAAAGGAAAAGCTATTAATGAAAGCATATTAATATAAAGCTGTTCAGGGTCAATATCTCTTATTTTTCCTTGTCTTGCTTCTTGTTTTAACTGATTGGAAAAAATTTCTGAATTATATAAATGATCAGCCACCTTTAACTTTGTTAACTTTTCAGGGTTTCGGTTTAAAACAGCTAAAACAAATGATATTAATAAAGGATTATCAATCAGTATATCAATATACCGGTTAACATATTTTTCTATTTTTAAATTTAAATCAAGATCAGAATTTAATATTTCTTTTAATGATGCAGAAGATTTCCCAATTAATAAATCAATAATGGTTTCAAATAATATTTCTTTGCTGCGAAAATAATAGTTCATGAGCGACACATTAATATTTGCTTTGGTTGCAATGTCACGAACACTGGTACGATCGTAGCCTTTTTCAAGAAACAGATGAGTGGCTGAGTACACTATTTTTTCCTGTGTTGATAATTGTTGGCCCATGAATGATTATAATAAGAAATTTACTGCAAGATAATTAAAACATATGTTTTAAACAAATGTTTAAATCAAAATTAAAATACATTTAATCATGAGGGTGTCCAAAAAGAAAAAGCAATGTCATTACGATGAGGAACAAAGGAGTAATCTTTTTATTCTCAGACCATTGAAATTTAAAGATTAACTTCGTTGAGCTTGCACTTCGTGCTGCGGTTCCTTCACTGCGTTCGGAATGACTACTTTTTGGGCACCCTCAAGGTTAACCAAATTAAGCATATGGCAAAAATCAACCAGCATTTTTTCGCTAGCTCAATTAAAAAAATTATGTTAATGATTAATTAATTGATAACAATTCTTGATGCAAAGTGTCGATTGAAGCGCTAAATTTTTGAAGATTTTCTTCTTTCACCGGCTCTACCGGAGGCGCTTTAATGGATAATGGGTTAATAAGGCTTCCATGTTTCCAAACCCTAAAATCAAGATGCGGCCCTGTTGAATAACCAGTACTTCCGACATATCCGACAATTTGTCCCTGGTTTACTCTTTGTCCGACTTTAATTCCTTTCGGATATCTTGACAAATGATTGTAACCCGAAGTATATACGCTATTATGTTTTACTTTGATATAGTAACCGGCAGATTTTGTATATCCTTTTGCTATTACGGTACCGTCGCCTATAGTATATATTGGAGTGCCGGCAGGAGCTGCATAATCAACTCCACGATGGGGCCTGTAAATTTTTAAAATAGGATGAAATCGGCTATTTGTATATCCTGAACTAATTCTAGAAAAACGCAAT
>CAZSIC010000195.1:0-3378 GCA_964606845.1 uncultured Bacteroidales bacterium | reverse complement strand
TGCCGTTGGTTATAATGTATCGCGGTACGATAAAAGTTATTTTATTGTCATTTATTTCTTCCTGGGCTTTTATATTACTTGAAAAAATCAATAAAATAAGTATAAGTATGCTCTTTTTTTTGTTCATCATAATTTATTTATAAAATTAATCCCAACCTTAAACCTAAATGCATGAGGTTGCCTTCGTAATTGTAACCAAAAGATTTTGAGTTGAACCGATTTGTTGTAGGGCCGTTTGTGTCCATATTGCTTATACGGGTTCCAAATCCTGTGTAAATATCCAGAGAGAGTTTATTTTTTAGAAAAAGTTGATAGCCTATGAGAAAGTCGATTCCATATTTTTGAATTTTACCGTTTGCAGTGATTATTTCATCAAGATAATTATCGTAATAATCGATGTCAAAATAACTGTAACTGAATCCATAACTTAAATAAACTCCTTTGGATAAGAAATCAGCGTTGGAAAATATTTTGTGATAAATGTTTAATCCATATCCCGTTAAATTATTAAAACGGTCATTATCAAAAAAGTAGTTGTCATCATAATAATAGTCTGACGGGCTGTTTTGTTTGCTTTCACCCAGATAAAATTGAGGACAAATCTGAATAAAACTGCGTGGCGTAATTTGTTTTTCGACATCGATCCTTATACCTTTATTTATAAGAAATTGTGGGACAAATGAATAAACCATTCCGCCAATTTTTGTTGTATCTTTTTGAGCAAAAAGACTTCCTGTAAACAGAAAAACAAATAACAGAGATATAATTATATTTTTTTTCATTGTTCTAATTGTTCTAATTGTTCTAATTGTTTGTATATAATGCGCTTAATAAATTAAGTTTTCCTTCTGTTGTAAAATCATATATGTATAATCCGTTTTGTGCAACAACAATAAGCATATTTTCTATTGGAATAATATCAATAGCGGGAATGTTTTCTTTGCGAATAAAAACCGGATTAACAGGGTCGGTTAGATCGTAAATTTTTATACCATGGTCACAAATAAAAAGAAGCCCAGATGATACTCCAAGACCTTTTGGGCTTTCCATAGGAATAGTTTTGACATTTACAGGATTGGTTTTATCTGTAATGTCAATAATCTCCAGCTGGTCTGCACCTCTACCGTTTGTTACAGACGAGTTGAGTGTTGCATAGGCATAATTGCCTGAAACAACCACAGGGTCACCACTATAAATGTGAGAGTATTGCGATAATTGAATGGGTGAGGTTGGGTTAGAGATATCAAAAATATATACTCCATATCTGGATCCCAGAAAAAGGGTTTGATCTTTTGAAAAGATACTTTCAATTTCAATACCGGGATATACCTGTTTGATAAAAACGGGTGATTTTTCATCAGATATGTCAAAAACTTTTAGTTGATCGATTTCTACCGTGTAAAGGTAGTTGCCTGATATGGTAAAGCGGGCTAATGATCCCGCAGTTCCTGTATGTGTTGTAGCATCTGTCGAATACATTTCGTCATCACAACTCATTATCGTTGCCGTAATGAGGATCAGGATAATTAAGATTATTTTTTGCATAATAGTTATATTATAATTCAGGACTAATAGGTTCCCACCTAACAATAATAGTATTCTCCGGCCTGTTGGAGTGGTTAAATTCATAGGGAATGAAATCTAAATCCGGAGGTGTGCTTTCGGGGAAAACATTTCGAACCCTTCGGGTAACAGTGAGCCTATCAAGCCCATTGCTTAAATCTACAGCAACAAGGTCTGTGGCATTGTCAGCCAGTAAGCTATTGCTTTTTATAGCAATATCGATACATCCGGGGATATTGATGAATCCAATATTTTCAGGATTTTCGGGATTTGAATTATCTATTACATGAATCCCTTTGTACATTTCGTTTAAAAAGATAAAAGAGTCTTTGTAATAAATCTTTCCTGTTTTTATGATTTCTTGAGGATCCCGTGAAAAAACACTTTTTTCCAACTCTGTTCTTTCCATCAATACCGGATAATATGCACTTTGCCGGTGGTAAGCATGATCTGATGAGATTAAAAATAGCGAACTAATCAAGATAATAAAAAGGATTTTTTTCATAATCTTTGGGTTTATTAGTTTATTAATAGACGGAAGAAATTAAATTTTGGTTGCTGTTAATGATAAAAATTAGAGTGTAAAAATTTATAAAGATAAAATTAATAAAAATAATTAGAATTAGTAAATATAAAACATAAATGCTTGAGATTACTTCCATTGCTAGTGGCACTGCCTCTGCCTCTGCCTCCTGCATCTTTGAATTAACACTATCACTTTTAGTATATTAGTGTGAAATCGCCTGCTGGACAGGCAGATCTGCTTACTCTGCGTATTCAATTTGTTGAATCTGTGTTCTATTCTTTTTCTGGTACAAACTTTAATGAGATAGAATTTACACAATGACGCGTATTTTTATCTGTAAATCCTTCACCTAAAAACACATGTCCCAAATGAGCTCCACAGTTTGTACAAATAATTTCTGTTCTTTGTCCATCAGCATCTGGAACTCTTTTTACGGCTCCCTCAATTTCATCGTCGAAACTGGGCCAGCCACAATGTGCGTCAAATTTATCGTCAGAACGGTACAGAATAGCATCACAACGTTTACAGGTATAAACACCTTCTTTATTATGATTTACATATTGACCGGTAAAAGGCATTTCTGTACCTTTGTGAATAATTACACGTTCTTCTTCTGGTGTTAATTTGTTGTATTGCATAGTATCCTGTGCCTTGGAGTTAAAGGATAAAAAAATTATAATTATTGTAATAATTATTTTCATCTTTTTTATTTATACAACAAATTAATGGCATTTTAGTTTTAAATTATATATCTTTTTTAAAAGAATTTCGTAAAAGGAAAAGCACATGGAGAATGATAAAGAATTACTCATAAAAGCTATGGCCTTTGCTGCTGAGAGGCATAAATACCAGCTCCGTAAAGGAGTGAGCAAGATTCCTTATATCAATCATCCCATAAAAGTTGCCAAAATACTTTCTGAATGTGGAGAATCAGATATCTTTCTGCTGGCAGCTGCATTGCTGCACGATGTAATTGAAGATACTACCCATAATGAAATTGAAATAAAAGGATTATCGGAAATTATCTTAAAAGAATTTGGAGAAGATGTTTTACTTCCCGTGCTGGAAGTTTCAGATGATAAATCACTGTCTGTTGAAGAACGCAAAAGGCTACAAATTATTCGTACACCAGAACTTTCTGACCGTGCCAAAAAATTAAAAATTGCCGATAAAATCATCAATATTATGGATATTAAAATAGATCCACCTGATACCTGGCCTTTTAAAAGAAAAGTAGCCTATCTTGAGTGGGCTGAAAAGGTGGTTGCCGGAGCCCGTGGGCTAAATCC
>CAZSIC010000194.1:0-3410 GCA_964606845.1 uncultured Bacteroidales bacterium | reverse complement strand
TTTCATTTATTTGTTATAATTTTAAGGAAACTGTTGATAGAATACTAAATAGTTACAAATAATGCGCTCTGCTTCGTTAAAGTAAGTAGCTTCTTTTTACTTAAATTCTAAAAATTAAAAAAACTTTATTAACGGTTTGACAGCTCCTGCAATTTGGCAAATGTATCTCGGTTTGACAATTAATTTGTTACATGTCCTTAGCAACTTGATATTGTATTTTTGAGAATGGTTTATCGGTTTGATAGAAACAAATTTGTTTTCCAGCCCGCTTTTTGCAGCTTTCAGCTGCATTTGTATTTTATTAAAGCATATTTACTACACTTCGTTTCGTAAAAAAGCTTTAATCTTAATTTTAACGTTAAATAATTATATATATGCTTTTTCTTATTGAAATTTATTCTAATTTTGTACAACTTTTACCTTTTGTGAAAAGGAACCTATTGAGATTAATGAATCGGAAATAAAAGAAAAAATTAGTGCACCAATTTCTGGAGAAGGTACGATGGTTTTTGGTAAACAGCTAGACGATCCTTATTCGCTTGAAAATATGGAAATAGCATATGCGAGTTTGAGAAATACAAATACAAAAGCTCCTGATTACAAGATTAAACCAACTCATAAGTACATGAGATTTTTACCAAAAGATAATGAAGAATGGGATTTATTAAAGGAAGACACATCCATTATGTTTTTTGATTTTCCATTAGATTATGAAATAATTGAAATGGGAAATTATTATCATGATCCATTATTACCAGAAGATGCTATAACATGGCAGTACTGTGTTTTACCAATTAAATATAAAAGCATGGGATAATATAATTGGTGCATCATATGTAAACCCACGTAGGGTATTTGATCACTGGGAATATTATGACTGTGATGGTGATGGAGAACTTCCTGTCGAAAGAAGGATTATAGAACCAATTGAATTGTGTAAACGAGCCGTATACAGAAATGAATATGATGTAATTGATGGTAGTTATATACCTATCAAAGGAGCAAAAGTGAGTGCACGTTGGTATACCCATGTAGAAACAGATATAACAGATGCAAATGGGTATTTTCAAACAAGTAGTTTCTTATTTGATGTTAATTATGCAATAAAGTGGGAGAGAGCTGAATATGATATACGTGATGGTTCTTTAACACAAGCTTGGTATAACGGACCTAAAAAAGGTAGTGATTGGATTTTGAAAATTGGAACAGGTGGAAAATCAATTATGTATGCAACTATGCATCGTGCAGCATACAAACAATTTTATGATGATAATTTGGGAATAAGAAGACCAACAGGTTTAGGTAAAACTAAACTATGTTATATAGATGAAGATGGGACAGGTATTTTTTGGGGAGATTGGATTGATTATGGTATATTGCCAGATATAAAAGTATGGGGAAAAGATGATGGAATTTATAAACCAATTGACCGAATATTTGCAACAACTACTCATGAACTTGGGCATATGAGTCATTGGCATTTAATTGGGATTGATAATTATGCTTTTACTGGTAAAGTAATTTATGAAAGTTGGGCTGATGCGGTAGAATGGGCACTAACAAATGATGAATATCATAAAATGGGTGCAAGATTCGGCGGCACTGAAGCTATTGAATACGATTGCCAATGGACTAATCAAGAGGATTGGCCCATAAATGTTAGTGATATTGATTACACTCCTATTTTTATTGATTTAATGGATGATATTAACCAAAGAGACGAATTACATTTCGGTTCTAGTTCCTATCCAAATGATTTAGTTGAAGGTTTTACTCTTCAATATTTACAAGATGAGATACTTAAAGATGCTCGGGGCATTAGCAGTTTGCATACTTCTGTTAAAGCTAAAATCATTCCAGGTATAAGTGATACTAATATTGATGAATTATTTGCTTTTTATTTTGAAATTTTATAAAAGAAAAGATGAAAAAATACAGATTATTACTAGCTATTATTTTTATTATTTCATGTGAACCAGAACCATATGATGCGCAATTAAATTTTACTATACATAATAATTCAAAATACATGGTCGAATTAGGTATTTTTAAATCTAAATTTTCAAATTCTCCAATAAGAGATACATCTTTTACTATTGGCTCAGGTTCCGAACTTAATTATACATTTTACAATAAAAGTGGGCAAGAACCTTTTGGAATGAGTTCTGACTCAGCATATATAACTTTCGATAATATTAGAAGGTTAATATATAAAAGGGAAGACAATCAAATAAAAAATATCTTGGACGTTAATAGTTGGAAAGTTGATACTGTTAATGACCATACTTATGAATTTGAATATTTTATTACAGATGAAGATTATGAGAATGCAGTTTTAATAGAATAATATTTATATTTAATAGCAGAAATTAGAAAATATACAAACTTTTTTGCCATACCTAAACAAATTTGTTTAGGTATTTCATGGTTTGTGTTGTAGCGAATTTAACAAGTTTGGTGGCTTATGCGCACAATTTGTAACACGCCATCAACAGTAATGCGGGGGTTTGGCGGTTTGCTGACAATATTATATCTTAGTAAACATTATTAGCGGGGGACTGGAAAGTAAGGCGGGGGAAACCCGCACTACTGTTATGGCTAACCGTTAGCAAGAATAGTTTTTTTAACAAAAGTTTCCATATATTAGAACTTTTTATTATATTTGGCGTAAAAATTATTGTGATTAATGAAAGTTAAATTTGAAGTTGTATTGCTTGAAGAAGTTTGGGAATTATTTGATTCTCTTGATGAAAAAACAAAAGACAAAATAATTTACAACATTGATAAATCAAGATATTCTAGTGACCCAAACCTTTTCAAGAAACTGAAAGATGAAATTTGGGAATTCAGAACAATATTTAAAAGAAAGAAATATAGAATATTGGCATTTTGGGATAAGACAGATAAAGCAGAAACATTGGTGATTGCAACTCATGGAATTGTAAAGAAGACAGATAAAATGCCAAGTTCAGAAATTGAGAAAGCAAAAGATATTATGAAGCTTTATTTTGAAAAGAAACAAAAAAAGAAGTAATTATGGAAAATAAAACAAAATTAAAGACATATAGTCTTGACCAATTAAAAGATAAGCATCTTGGTAAAATTGGTACAGAAAGAAGAGACAAGTACGAATATGAACTTAGACTTGACTTATTGGGTGAAATAATTAAGCAAACCAGGAAAGAAAGACACTTAACTCAATCACAACTAGGAAAATTGATTGGTGTTCAGAAATCCCAAATTTCTCGAATAGAGAACAACGCCAAAAATGTAACAATTGAAACAATTCTTAGAGTTTTTAGAGCACTGAAAGCTAAAGTGAATTTCAATGTTGAGCTGATTGATGGAGACTTTAAAATTGCATAAAAAAAAACTACACTTGCTAACAACACATCAGCCTAAATGCGGGG
>CAZSIC010000193.1:0-3440 GCA_964606845.1 uncultured Bacteroidales bacterium | reverse complement strand
ATTTTCTCTGCATTTTCAATTGCCAAAAACTCTGCAGATTTGCTTACCGATTACAAAAATTGAACTCCCATAGCAACGGACGGCATTGTTTAACTCTATTCTATCAACAATTTACAGCCTTTAGAATATAATAAACATTATTAATTTTTTTACAAACTATGTCATTTAATTTTATTGTTATAATTTTAAAAAAACGGTTGATAGAATACTAAAGAGTTATAAATAAGGCGTTTCAAAGTATATTTTGAAAATTTCATTTTAATTTGTCAAATAATAAAACAGTGAAACTTATTTCTTAGTTTGAAAGTTTCTACTAACTAGAAAGAGCATTGCGGTTTGATACTTTTTGTATTTAGTTCTATTCGTATTAGTTTGTCTAATATTCTTATTAGGATTGGTTCGGCAAGTATAATAGAAAAAACATTTTTCCCCGCCCGCTTTTTGCAGCTTTCAGCTGCTTAGTAAAAAATAAAATCCATAATTATAATGCATTAATAATCTGACTTATGTAATTATGAAAACCATATTTAAATCTTAGTTCAGTTCATACTTAGCACATTTTACTTATATTTGTTATAGTAAGAAGTTAGGAAATATAAAAATAATTGAATTCATTACTAACTTTACTTTTAAATTTATAACTAAACTAAACTAAACTTAAATTAAAATGAATAATCCTTTACAATCAGTAAAAATCGAGAGATATAAAGGAATAAATGAAGCCACTTTCGATGCAGAGGCTATAAATGTTTTAATTGGAGCAAATAATTCAGGTAAAAGTTCAATAGCACAAATTATTCATTTTGGCATTTCAGTACTTCAGTCAATTGGACTCAATGATGGCTGGTCAAGGGGTGCAGCAAGCATAAGTCCTATACAGCTGCATTACTCTCCATGTGTAGATTTATACGCATTGGGACATAAAAAACGACTTGTTGAGAGTGAATCTTCTGCAATAAGTTTATCGCTTACTCTTTCAGATGGTGAATTGATTAAAATTACTATACGCAAGGGAAGAAATGACAATATTAATGTCAGATTTAGCAATGCTAATGCAGCAAAATCCATTGCTGTACTAGAAAAGCCCTATACTATTTATTCTCCTGGGCTTGCTGGTATAGCAAGAAGTGAAGAATATGTTTCAAATGGTGTTCTTCTTAGAACTATAGCAAGAGGTGATGCTAACTTAGTTTTAAGAAATATACTCCTACGACTTTCTAATCGTAAGGAGGATTGGGATAGTTTTATAGAAGATCTAAGAAGATTATTCGGAGAGATAGATATCTCAGTTGATTTTAAATCTGATATTGATGAACATATTTTAGTCTCAGTCAATAATGCAAATAGTAACTGGGTGCCTATCGAATTAGCAGGAACAGGTGTTTTGCAGTCCGTTCAAATATTAGGATATGTTCATTACTTTCATCCTTCCGTAATACTACTAGATGAGCCAGATTCTCACCTTCATCCTAATAACCAAAGATTATTATGCAAACTGCTTCAGGGAGTTGCGGAGGATAGAGACACGCAGGTCTTTCTAACAACTCATTCAAGACATGTAGTGGACGCACTAACTGGTCAGGCAGCTTTTATCTGGGTTAGAAATGGAACAGTCGAAAAAATGACTAAAGATCATGATTTAGCTGTTTTAATGGACATTGGTGCACTTGATATTAAAGAGATGATATCGGAAGCCAAAGCAAAATGTATTGTTCTAACTGAAGATTCTCTAAAACAAGGGCTTGAATTATTACTTGAGGGATCGGGAATAACAATGAGTGATACAATAGTTTTAGCATATCATGGTTGTACTTCTCCACATAATCTAAGACCTTTGTTAGAGTTAATAAGAGGTTCTAATTCATCTGCAAAAATAGTAGTTCACCGTGATCGCGATTATTTAAATAACTCAGAAGCTGAAGAATGGAAAAAAAATATAAGAAATATGAATGCTGAACCATTTCTAACGGCTAATGTTGATGTGGAAGGGTATTTCTTAAACGCAAAACATCTGTCAGAAATTAACTCACAATCTGAAAGTGATATATTAGACATCATTAATGAAGCAACTACTCAAACTACAAAAACTTCCATAGAGAAGTATGTGAATGGACGAAGTGATATTATGAAAAAAGCAGGTAATTACAGAAGTTTAAATATTGGTGAACTTGCAGCTGAAGCCCCTGATACTGTAAATAATGATATTGAACGCTATCGTCACTCAAAAACCGTGTTAAAAAAGGTTAGAAAGATTTACCAAGAGAAATATGGAAAAAACCTGAGAACCATGAAAATTTCTTCAGCGTTATTAGATCCAGAACTTTATGATATTTCAAAGAAGATTTAAGTAAAACTATATAAAGCAAAAGACAATTAAAGTTTTATCAAAAAGTTTATAAGATACGGCATTAATAAATACCACTGCTAAGCGGAATTTGTAATTCCGCATAGCTGATTTTTAATCCCTTTTTTGGCGCATAATCCCGATAGCTCCTAAAATCCGCATGCCTTTTTACATAAATACCGACTTATTCCGCTCCACATAATCTTTTAGCGTGGTTGGTTTTATGCCCAATATCTTCTCAACACTATCTGATGTTTGGGCCACCTGTCCCTTTTTAATCTTACCAAATACGGCGATCATGGCATCGATATATTCTTTTGCAAAGCCACGCCTTTCCATTTCTTTTCTGTACGCTTCATCGTCGGGCTCTTTGAACGTAATCTTCTTGTCTAAAACCTCTAAAAAGATATCCGCCGCCTGATGCAGGTCCATGGCCTCGGGGCCTGTAAGGTATAGGGTTTCTTTGGCAAAATTAGATGGATTCTCAATGACTTCAGCAGCAACTTTGCCAATATCATGGGTGTCAATATACGGCGCTTTGCCTTTTCCTGTGGGTAGAAAGAGTTGCTGCCTGTCGCGGATGTCGTCTGTTTGATACAACTCAAAGTTCTGCATAAAAAAATTTGCGCGCAAAAAAATGTAATCCCTGTCGCTGTCTTCAATCATGCTCATAATGTTGGGGTAAGAGGCAATAAACACAAAATTTTTCACCCCGGAATCAATGGCTTGCTCGACCAGAGGAACCAATAATTTTTCTGCCCCCGGGGTGGCTGAAGGGCCACACAAAAAAAGGGTTTCCACCCCTTTAAGGGCTTCTGAAAATCCTGACGGGTCTTTGAAATCCAGAAATGCTGTTTCCGTTTCGAAACCGAATTTCTCAAAGGCTTTCTCCGCATTTCTTGTTGCCGCTGTAAAAGGAATCCCTTTCTCATGTAAAGCTTTTGATAAAGGTAACCCGATATTTCCTGTAGATGCTGTTACCAAAATTTTTGATTTGTTCATAGCTATGGTTGTTTTATTTTTAGGGTTCAACAATTCTTTAACTGATGAACAAGTGGAAAGATTTATAGTTCAAAAAAAGAGGAGAACATCCTCC
>CAZSIC010000192.1:0-3464 GCA_964606845.1 uncultured Bacteroidales bacterium | reverse complement strand
GCGAGCCATCTCCTTACGCTGCAATATCTCACCCGGCACCAAATCCCCCTCCAGCAGCCGGCCCAGCAACTGACCATAAACCCGCTCGCCCATCGAAGCAGACGCATCATTCAATTCAGCCAACAAACCAACCATCACCAAAACCCCTCATACAAAACACAACCCAAAACTATTAACTAGCATTTCAACCAACGCATAATGAAATCTCACACAGCCCTGTGGCAACGTAACCCCTGCCCGCATATGCACACCCCTCCATGACGCAACTTAACCACTCTACCTATACCAAACACCTAACAACCTAAGGTAGGATGGGCTGTGCCCAATAGTGTTCGGCATATTATTTGCTCTTTGACATATGAATATGGCTTGAGACGGAGTTTTGAGTTATTTTTGTCTTTTGTTTTGTGCAGTTGATTATTTCTGCGCAGCATTAACGGCGGCGGCGAATTGGTTAAAATCGGCCTTGTGGATTATTCGGATTTGGGCAGATTGTTGATATGGTTGGCTAGTTCTTCTTCATCGGCCCAGCCGGACAGGAGCCAGCAGAACATTTCGAAGGTTCTTTTGGTCACTTTTCGGCCGGTGTATGAAGCGATCAGCAAGCAGGCTAAAATGCCGGCATAGACTTCCAGTTCGATGCCGTTATCGCAATAGCTCAGCAAATGGCGACAGCCTAAAATGTGCTTGAACCACCGAAAGAAAATTTCGATTTGCCAACGGTATTGATAGATCAGAGCGATAACTTCCGCGGGCAGATCAACGCGATTGGTGGCGATAAGCATGGTTTGATCTTTTTGGCCGGTATCGCGTTGCATTCGCATTGACTTGTATGTGCTTTCGACATACTTGACTTCTACCAAGCGTATCGGCTGTTTGAGATTGCCTTTAACTTTATCGCTTCCCAGCCAAGCTGTTTGATCGCGAATGACGCCTGCCTGTTGAGCTTGCGGCGTAATTTCATTGTTCTGTTCGACAGTACTTTTGTAGTTCAAACTGATACGGCAGACAAAACTGCTTTGAGCATCGATGATGTCCTGCATCAGTTTGTATTTTGCGTAACCTCTATCTAAAACGTATATACGGCCCTTTTCAAGCTGTTTTGCCAAAATATCGCGTTCGCTGGTTCGGGCGTCAGTTAGCGTAGATTTTATCGGCACAGCCTTGAGCAGTTCGTAATGCACATGAGCTTTGAAGGCCTTATTGCTTTCGTTAATCCATAGAGCGTCAACTGTTTTGGGAAGCGCATCGAGTAATGTGCCATCAACCAATGTTATGATTTGATTGAGGTCGTTTAATGAAGATGAATGCGGAATAGGCTTGATTTGCTCGACTAATTCAGCGATGATTTCTTTCAGCAGTTCGCTGTCAAAAACACGGGCTGCTTCCGAAAGACTGCCTAGCGATGCGCGAGGAACGCCAAGCTTTCGCTGAACTTTTTTGAGCTCGCTAGCCTGCTGCATCGAACGCAAAGAACTGCAAATCGGACTGAACATGCATAACAACAGCAAGGTCATGTATTGGTCCATGTGCAAAATGCGGTTGTGGGCTTTGTCGCGATCGCAAGCCGTGCCGTGCAATCGAGCGAGCAGTTTGGAGAGCGACTTGAAATATTTGAAACCTTGCAAGTCTCGCTCTTTGACTTTTTCTTTTTTCTGTTTTCGAGCCATATATGCCTATTAAAACCAATACGCAATTAGAGCGCAAGTTAAAATAGGCAAAATAATAACTTTTTTTTGAAAAGTGCACAAATATTGTGCCGAACACTATTGGGCACAGCCCATCCTACCTTGCTAGATGGCTAGCCCGCATATTTCATCGGGGCAGGGGCAGTTGGGCGGCGGGGGATTTTGGGGCGATTGCGGGGGTTGACGGGGCAGCTTGGCGTGTTGGGCGCGTAGGGCCCCCTTACCCCCAGATGGCAAACAGGATTTTTCAGCGGATTACTTGGGCACAAGAAGTGGCGTCGGCGGGTTTGATTGCGTGAGGCGGGCGGCGACTTGGCGGAAAAGCGGCTGATACGGATAGCTGCTGGAAAAATGCAGCACGACTCGACGCACCGAAGTTACCACCCTGGCAGCAATCTTGAACAATTTCAAGCGAATCGTGGAAACCTGTGCTCGGGCTAACTCGGTGCCCTTCAAAGCGGTTCGGCGAATGTGTTCGACAAGCACATACGCGGCCGAGGCCAAGAGCAGACGGAATTGATTAGCCAAAAACTTACGGCAGCTCGTCCGGTCGGCAAACAGAAATAACTGCTGTTCCTTGATACGGTTTTCCATATCGCCTCGCGGCGTATACCAGCGATCGTAAATTTCCTCAGGCGATGGATCAGCCAAACTCGTCACAACAAAACGCATGTTAGCGCCTTGGATAAGATGTTCAGCTTTAACGATCACCCGGCGTTGCCTGTCCCATGTGTCTGCACTGTAACAAATCTCGTGAAATCGTCGAACTTTTAACCCGGTGGTTTCAAACTCAGCTTTCGATTTGGCTGCAAACGGCTCAGATATGCGTTCAAGCACAGCATTGCGAGCAAGGCCGAAAACGTAATCTACGCTGTTTCTGTCGCACCATCGCATTGTACGCCATCGGCAAAAACCGCTGTCACCGCGAATGGTGATTTTTACATCAGGCCAAACTTCGCGTAAACGGCGAACCAATAATTTCAGAATCGCTTGGGTATGTTTGGCTGCATCGATGTTGCTCGGGCGAAGATACGCAGCCAACAATTGATCGCCGCAAAAAACGTAGAGAGGCAAAAAGCAGTAGTGATCGTAATAGCCGTGGAAAAATCGGCCCTCCTGGTTGCCGTGAATCCTGTCATCGGTTGCATCGAAATCGAGAATAAGTTCAGTCGGCGGTTGCTGGTGCGATGCGATAAACGCTTCGACAAAAACTTCCGACATTTTCACCAAAGATGCTCGGTCGATGCGGTTCTCAAATCGGCATAACGTCGGCGACGAAGCCAAAGGCGTATCTGGATCGGGCTTTTTCCCCGCCAACACCGCGAGCAATGGATCGTCACGCAAGGTGTCGTGATCGTTGAGATCTTCATAACCCAACGCGATGCCGAAGATCCGCTGAGTCAGCATCGTCTGCTGGTCATGAACGGTTAAAAACGGGTCGCGAGGGTCGGGGATGCTGGCCGCCAGCCTCCGAATCAGCCCCAACTGCTGCTCCGCCTGACGCAAAAGCAGCCCGCCGCCGTCGCTGGTGAGTCGTCCGCCGTCAAAATCCGCAACGATTTTTTGTGATTTCAGACTGGAAAATAACAGCGGTTGTCCGTTACACTCTGTCATAAAGGCCTCCTTGCCGTGTACGATGTGAATATTGTTCTAAACCCATTTTACACGTCTTGGAAGGCCTTTTCCATGCGCAAACTAAAACTGGCTATGAAATATGCGGGCTTATACGCCTCGCCACAAAGGTAAAATCGAAAGCGGCATCGGCTATGTCAAGAA
>CAZSIC010000191.1:0-3486 GCA_964606845.1 uncultured Bacteroidales bacterium | reverse complement strand
CATCATGATGAATAGAATACCTATTAGTACAGCGTAAGTAAACCATTGATTTCGGTAGATAGGAAAAATATCTGCCTGTGTATTAGAAAGTAATAACCCTAAAATAGCTGCTGTAATATAATTGATGATAATAACATCAAATGTTGCAATTTTAAAACGGTCAATATATTTAAAAATCACATAAATGGCTGCTGATGAGAGAATACTAAAAACTAAAAATATCATATTCGTTCGTTATTACACAAAAAAAACAGGTTTCTGAAAAAGAAACCTGTTTTAGCCGGGTCATCTGACCCTTAGATTTTGTTCTGTTGACTTTATTTGATTTTTATAAAATATCAATATCATTTTTAAAATATCAAAATTTATATTTCGGACAAATATAAGGAAAACCTCAATACAGAAACTTAAAAAAACAAATTAATATTAACATATTTTTAACAATTTTAAAATACATCAATCAATGGCAGGATTTTGCTTATCAAGCATTACGCACCTGTACTATTTTTGATGCAATGCTGATTGCTATTTCTGCTGTAGTTTTACTGTTTATTGAAAGCCCGATGGGTGCATCAACTTTAGCCAGGTCTGTCTCAGAAATACCTTCTTTAATTAAAGAATCAAAAGTTGTTTTTACTTTATTCTTGCTGCCGATCATGCCCAGGTATTTTAATTTTTTGTTTACTAATTGTTTCAAAACTACTTCGTCGTTTTTATGGGCAACCGTCATAATTACGGCATAACTTTGATTATTTTCAGGTATAATATCAGCAATATGATTAAAATCGATGATTTGCTTTTGATGAGCAAATTGATTATTCTCAAAAGTTGAGAGATCTTCTCGGTTGTCAAAAACCACAACTCTAAAATCGAGTAAGCGACAAATCTGGCTTAATGGAACACTAATATGTCCACCGCCAAAAATGTAGATCGTATCTTTTAATCCAATGGGCTCAAAGTATTGCCAGTTATCTTCATCTTTATAAATGTATTTTATCGTTTCGTCCTTACTTTGATCCTCTTCAAAAGAAATTCCATTATTAGAGATATGGAGGGTTTCATTATTTCCTTTTTCTAAAACGGCAACTATTTTCTTAATTAAGCTTAAATCAGAGGGAGTTAAGGTGATAAAAGCATGCGTTTGTTCACCCGAGCAAATTAAACCTGATTTTTCTTCACCGGCATTAGGATCGTGGATTTGTTTTTTAATAAAGGGTTTTTGTTTATCTTCTAATGCAATTGATTTGGCCAATTCGCTCATTTTATATTCCATAATTCCACCACCAATGGAGCCTTCCATTGCACCCGAAGCTGAAATAGCCATTTTAAAACCTACAATGCCCGGACTGCTGCCATTTCGTTCTACAATTGTAATTAAAACAACATTTTTTTTGTTCGATAATTCTTTTTGAATAAAATTCCAGATTTTCATATTTTATAATATTATTTTTACGAATCTAATTTCAAAATTACGATGATTTTAGCGATTTTTGGATTTTTAGAAATGTTTTTTGTAATTGATGTGTAAATTGAAGGTATTGATTTAAATTTTTCAATATTGTCAGGAAATATTTCTATTATTATCATGATATATATTTATTTTTTCTCTATTTTTTTACAATGCTTATAAATCTATTCTGTGAATATGTACTTTTAAATAAAAAATGTAATTTTAGCGGTCAAATTAAACACTTCATTATTTTATGGAAAATATTTATAAGAAAATAAACGAATTATCGGAAAAGTATCGTGATTATACAGCCCAAAATTTATCGAAATTGGTACAGATTAAATCATTGAGCTTAGAGGAGAAAGAGGTTCAGTTAGCGTTGAAAAGACAAATGGAAGAAGCCGGTTTTGATGAAGTGCGTATAGATGGTTTAGGGAATGTTATTGGCAGAATAGGGTCCGGAAAAAAGGTTTTAGCTATTGACGGGCACATGGATACCGTTGACATGGGTAATATGGATAACTGGGATTTTGATCCATTAAGCGGAGAGATCAAAGATGGTTTTATTCATGGTCGAGGGTCCGTTGATCAAAAAGGGGGTCCGGCAGCTTTTGTAACTACCGGAAGAATTTTAAAAGAATTGGGCTTTGACCGAGATATCACCATATATTTTGTAGGGAGTGTTATTGAAGAGGATAGCGACGGATTATGCTGGAAGTATATTGTAGAGGAGGATAAAATAAAACCTGATTTTGTGATTAGCACTGAACCTACCAATTTAAATATATATCGTGGTCAGCGTGGGCGCATGGAGATGCAAGTGCAATTTTATGGTGTTTCTTCTCATGGTTCGGCTCCAGAACGCGGAAAGAATGCTGTTTATATGGCTTCAAAAACAGCATTGGAAATCGAAAAGCTAAACGAAAGGTTAAAATTTGACGATTTTTTAGGAAAAGGAACTATTACCATTTCTAAAATGGTAACTGGAAGCCCTTCATTATGTGCAGTTGCCGATTATGCAAGAATTCATATTGACCGGCGTTTAACCTGGGGAGAGACGAAAGAATCTGCTGTTGCTGAAATTGAAGAATTAATCAAAGGAATGAATGCCAAAGTGGAAGTGTTGGAATACAAAGAAAAAGCTTATACAGGCTTAGAATATGGAATGGAAAAATATTATCCCACATGGAAAATACCCGAGGATCAAGAAATTATACAAAAGGGTGTAAAGGCTTTTAAAAATTTATATCATAAAGAGGTGAAAATTGATAAGTGGACTTTCTCCACCAATGGAGTTATGACCAATGGTATTTATGGGATTCCAACCATTGGTTTTGGCCCCGGAAATGAAGTATTAGCCCATGCGCCAAACGAAAAAGTGGCTATTGATGATTTGGTTGTGGCGTCGGCTTTTTATGCTGCTTTTGCTTACGAAATATAATATTAATTATAATTTTGGCGGCTTACCTTTGCAGTAGAAATATTAACCGCTAAGGCGCTAATAAGCAAAGAAATATAGGATAAATATGAGTATAAAGGATAAAATTGAAAAATTAGGTCAATTAAAAACAAACTTATATCAAAAGGATTTTTTATTAACCTGGGAAAAATCGCAGGATGATTTAAAAGCTATTTTAGAAGTAGCTGAAATTCTGAAAGAAATGAGAGATAACAATATTTCTCCACGTGTATTTGATTCGGGATTGGCGATTTCAAATTTTCGGGATAATTCAACCAGAACCAGATTTTCGTTTGCATCGGCAAGTAATATGTTGGGTTCTGCTGTGCAGGATTTGGACGAGCAAAAATCACAAATTGCCCATGGTGAAACTGTTCGCGAAACAGCGAATATGATTTCGTTCTTGTCGGATTTTATTGGAATTAGGGATGATATGTACCTGGGCGAAGGAAATAAATACATGCGTGAAGTTGGAGAAGCACTGGATGAAGGTTTTGCGCAAGGTGTTTTACCTAGTCGTCCTGGAATCGTAAATTTACAGTGCGACATGGACCATCCTACACAATCAATGGCCGAC
>CAZSIC010000190.1:0-3553 GCA_964606845.1 uncultured Bacteroidales bacterium | reverse complement strand
ATCGTTCGGACCTGAACTGTAAAGCGGATCTGACCGGTCCCCGCCCTTAAGAGTGCCTGGTTCAAAAGAGTTAAGCCCACTTAATCCAAACGATATTAGAGTATTCGATGATTTAGGTGAAAATGCTGAAAGAATCATTCCGGGCTATGACTATTTAATCTCGTGGAAAGACCTTTACACAACCTACGGTGATTTTACCGATTTTACATTTGGCGTTTTTGGTGCGTATAGTTTTGTTGGTGAGCTTTTTAGAAATGATCAGGAAACCTACTCAGAAAACAAAAAGAAACCAGCAAGGGAAGAGGATAATTTTATGTTTGGACAAAGTATTGATCGTCAACGCGAAAGATTGAAGTTTAACGATAATGTGGTACATGGCTCATTATTTAAAGAATGGACCCCTTACAATCATCCGGTTTATGGTGATATAGAAATTGGGGGATGGGTAAAAATGAGCTCACGCCTGCCTCATACTTTTATGTTACAAGATTTGGTACACCGGAATGCTTCTGCTGTCATGTATGCAGCATCACAAACTCCGGAAATTGAGATGGATATTTTTGATGTGAAAAAACTGGATAAAAATTTATACCAGGTAAGAGTTAGGTTATATAATGAAAAAGTTATTCCTTCAATGAGCTATTATGCAGTTGATAAAAAATTGTATCCCAAAGATATCCTGAAAGTTAGCGGAGAAGATATCAAGGTAGTTTCTGGTGGCGAATTGAAGAATGTGTATACCAATCAGGTGAATTATAAAGTTGATAAACCCGAAATTCAGTTTTTAACAGTGCCGGGCAATGATAAAGTTGAATTCCAGTTTTTAATTGAAGGTAAAGGTGAAGTCAATTTTGTGTATAATTCTCAAAAAGCCGGATCTATAAGTGTGAAAAAGCAATTATAATAGTTACATAATTATAACTAATAAAAGCCATCAAGGTTTTTGGTGGCTTTTTTTATTTGTAGTTAGTTGCTTAAAATTGATTATACTCTAATGTATTATTTGGAAACTAATAAGTATCTTTTCCAAAAAATCCATAAACCCAATAAAAACAGTAACCAGCCTATTCTGAAATGTTTACCCTGAAAAGTATCGTTTATATCTTCCAAAATACTTGTAAACTCGAAAAAAGTTACAACAACGGCAACTGCTGTATACATTAAAGCCGATTTGAAAAATTCCGGGTGTTTGTCTTTATTAGTATTCGTAACACCAAAAAAAATAAAAGCAATATAACCCAAAATGGTAGATGTTAAATACAATTCTCCGGAAGATTTACCGGCATATTCGGCAATGGGTAAAATTTTAATCCAAAAATTATGGAACTCAAAGCCATTGTTCAGGTTAAAACGAATAACTATAATTTGCGAGAAAATAATTCCGGTTATTAATAGGAAGAGGGATAATTTTTTCATTGCTATGTTTAGTAAGTATCAAACGAAAAAGTGTAGGATGCTTTTGTAATATATGGATTACCTAAGGTAGATTTTGTTTTGGCGTAGATTGTTATCGTTTTTTTGTCTTCTACTCTCGCCGGAACATGAAATTCAAGTTTACCAATTCCATTTTTAGTTGGGATTTCAAATAAACGTTCTTTGCCATCTGAACCTTTCAGCTCCTGGTAAAATTTGGCATTTTTTGATTGATTGGATAACCGGCAATTAATAGTAAATAAGTTTTCTTCTTTTATTAAATCTTTTTTGCTAAAAACAATCTCAGGATAATTGGTTAATGGCTCGCCATTTTTATTGTATTCTTTTAATCCAATTTGTGGTTTGTTATTTTCATAAGGGATCTCTGCCATTAATGTACCATCTTCGTAAAAGAGTTTTCGAACGCCCGTTATTTTGTTGTTTTTATACTGTGTAATTCGGTAAGGTTGACCACTTTTATAGTACCAAATGGCTTCTCCATCTTTAATATTATTTACATAATTTATCTTTGTATGTAATTCGCCGGTAGTATAATATTTTTTGGCAGGGCCGTTTTTACGCTTGTTTTTTATTGTAATTTCCGATTTTAAATTTCCATTATCGAAATACGATTTTTTTACCCACGAACCATCTTCTTTTACTTGTGAATTTTGGGATTCCTGTTTTTGTGATGTAGGATTACATGCAAAAAACAGAGCCGGTATTACGATCAAAAAAGCGATATATTTTATCATCATAAAAAATATTGGTTTTTGGCAAATATAATGCTAAAGAATAAATTAAAAAATGTTGCCCGGCAATCTTTTCAATGAATAGAGTAATCAAAAAAATGACTGTTAAATCCAGACAACATGCAATGAAAATTCTTATATAGATATTGAATCAATTAATATGTAAAAAAACCATTTAAAATTTTACATATATCTTTTTTTATTTATGACGTTTTATAAAATATAATGTTACAGATAAAAAAAATCCTTTTGAAAATATGAGCAAAATATGCCAAACAATTTGTTTATAAATTGGTCATAACTATATAGAGAATAAAATATTTAACTATTTCCTTGTATCGTAAAATTGTTTAGCTTTGCATTCTGTTTTGTTTAAAGTTTTTACGAACCATTTTATATTAAGGATATATTTTAATCAGAGAGAGTGATGATAAACAAAAATTTTAAGGATAAAATTGCCCTGGTAACCAAAAAAAAATCTTTTACTTACCAGGAACTATTTCAAAAAATTAATCAATATTCAGCATTATTTTTTGAGGGCAAATCCTATAATAAAATTGCTATACATGCAGAAAACAGAGCCGACTGGATTTTTGCTTTTTATGCAGCATGGAAAAATAATTGCACCGTTGTACCCATTGATTTTTTAGCTTCGGTTGATGATGTTTCATATATTCTTAACGACTGTAAGCCAGAACTGATATTTTTTAGTAATGATACTCATCCTAAGTTTGATGATATAAAGCCAGACTTAGATTATAATCCTGAAGTTGTTAATCTTGATAAAATCGATGCAGAAGCTCCTTCAGGAGAATTTGACTGGAATGTACCAAAAGATAAAGAAGATACAGCAGTAATTATTTATACTTCGGGAACTACCGGTAGCCCAAAAGGTGTGATGTTAAGTTATAAAAACCTGCTTGCAAATGTTGAAGGTGTTTCTGAGAAAGTAAAAATTTATACACAGGATCGGCAGGTACTGATGTTACTGCCTTTACACCATATTTTTCCTTTAACAGGATCGATGATTTCTCCGTTAGCTGTAGGCGGAACTTCTGTAATGTCACCATCCATGAAGTCGGTAGATATTTTGGAAACACTAAAAAATAATAAAGTTAAAATTATGATTGGTGTTCCCAGATTGTATGATCTGCTATATAAAAGTCTAAAGGCAAAAGTATTTGCAAGTTTCATTGGACGCACATTTTATTCAATTGTAAAAGTTATTGGAAGCAAAAAACTGGCCAAAAAAATCTTTAAAAAAGTACACGACGGATTTGGTGGGTATCTTGAATACCTTGTATGTGGCGGAGCTGCATTAAATAAAGAAGTGGGTACTTTCTTTGATACGCTAGGGTTTGATGTAATGGAAGGATATGGAATGACTG
>CAZSIC010000189.1:0-3631 GCA_964606845.1 uncultured Bacteroidales bacterium | reverse complement strand
ACTTTCCGGGTAGTTTTCGATAAACCAAACCATAAAAGCGGTAATATCTGTTTTTAAAAAAAGTTTTGTCAATTTGTTTCACGCAGTGGACGCTACGCAAAAGTATCACGCCACGGTAAAAACGATTCCCAGGCTTATGTTTTACCGCGAAGACGTGAAGACGCGAAGAGGTTCTCGCAGAGGACGCTGAGTTTAGCGCTGAGTTAAGCAGAGTTTTATATTTCACGCAACGCACGCTGCGAGAAAATATCACGCAGCGCTCGCAGCGACATCTTTTGCACAAATTGCATAAGAAATATTAAAACTACACCATAAAGGATCACCGCCATCCTGGCGGTAACCGGCTGGAAGCCGGCGATCCGGGAATAACAACGCACAGTGTTACGAAAGCCCTCGCATCCTACCAAAGGCAGGCGAGAAAAATTATTACAGTTTATTCGCTATCCGGTGAATCCCGTCTTTTAAATACCGGGTATTAAAATTAATGAGCAACCCTAATCTTTTATCGGTAAGTTTTAAGTAGGTTAGGGTTTGTGCAAAATGCACAGGTGCAAGGTTTTCAATGGATTTTATTTCTACAATAACTTTATTTGCAACCAATAAATCTAACCGGAAACCTGCTTCAAATTTTATTTCTTTATAAACCAACGGCACAGGAACTTGTGCTAATACATCCAATCCGGCCTCCTTTAACTCATAAGCCAGTGTTCGTTCATAAACTGTTTCCAGTAATCCGGGGCCAAGGGTACTGTGTAATGGAAAAGCAACATCCAGGATTTTGGTAGCTATTTCATTCTCGGTCATGGTGGTTTGTTTTTTTGGTTTTTGTTTTTTTCGTTTCACGCAACGTGCGCAGCGAAAATACACGCGGCGCTCGCTACGCAAAAGTTTCACGCTGCGTTACGCTGCGACAAAACGTTGCGTTCGCTGCGAGAAATATTATCTGAAATTATTATTTTCCTACAGCAATCAAAACCCTTTTAACCTGGTTTTTTGCATTTTGAGGAATTAACTCTTTTAGCCATAAGTAATAATTACTATGCCATCTTTGAGGATGAAATGTAATCATAACTTTATCAGGAAACTTACTAATTACAATCCCTTTCTCCCTGTCACTTCGTCCCATCGTCTCCTTTTCTCCATGTCTCCAAGTCCCCTCGTCTCTCAACTGCTTTAATTATTTGTGGCCGTGCGCCTATGATGGTTAAAAATTTAATCATGTATTGAATTTTGATATATTAGAAACTAATTCCAGAATTGAAACTACCTTGATTTTTTCTTTAGCTGGCCAACCAGTAACTACCGGAGCTACTATATATGTAAATGATGGATTAATATCGTCTATTGCATTATAGGAACCTTTGGTTAAGGATGGTGATTTACTTGATTTACATTCTATTGCAAAGATTTTGTTTTTATATTCCATCACAAAATCTAGTTCTGCTCCCGCACTTGTTCGGTAAAAATAAAATTGCGCTGAGGGGAAATACCCCTTCAGATTCGTTAAAACGATTTGTTCCCAAATGGATCCGATTACCGGACTTCCCATAAGCTGCTCAAAACTATGAAGCTGAAGAAGAGCAGCGGTTATTCCCGAATCAGAAATATAAACTTTAGGTGATTTAACTAGTCTTTTTCCTAAATTTGAAGTATATGGTGGAATTAGATCTAACATAAATGTTGCCTGCAATAAATCTATATAATTCCGAACGGTTACATTACTTACGCCTAATGATTTTCCCAGAACAGAATAATTTACTGTCTGGCCGTTAACATGTGCCAGCATTTGCCATAGCCTTCTCATGGTTTCTGTTGAAAATCCCGACCATTGTAATAAATCACGTTCTAAAAATGTGCTGATAAAATCTTCTCGCCATTTAAATGATACAGCGTTGGTTTTTTGTAATAAGCTGCGAGGAAATCCGCCTTTCGAGATATAATCTTCAATTTTATGGGATTGGTTTATTTCATACCATAAAAATGGGCTTAATTGAATATAAGAAATACGGCCTGCTAAAGATTCTGAACTTTGTCTTAATAAATCGCAGCTAGCTGAACCTAAAATCAAGAACTTTTCATTTATTCCCCATTCATCAACCAGGCTTCTTAGTAAAGGAAATAAATCGGGTTTTCTCTGTATTTCGTCAATACAGAACAAACTTTCTTTATTGGATGAAAGAAACCATTCAGCATCCAATAACTTTTGCAAATCTGAAGGCTTTTCCAAATCTAAATAAATAACCTTATCATATTGCTCAAGAATTTTTTTTGCAAGGGTTGATTTTCCGCATTGTCGTGGACCTATAATTCCAGTAACAGGATTATTTTTTAAGCTGGAGATTAAAAGGGTTTCAATTTTACGAGGAATATACATGACAGCAATTTATATTGCAAATTTAAAATATAATTTTAGATATGCAAGGTTAGGTTTTAAAAAATAATTACTTAATTGTTTTTCAAATTAAAACGGCTGCTTTAATAATTTGTGGCCGGCCGCCTATGATGGTTACAAGTTTTATCATTTAAAACTGTACTGATAATCAGGGTTTTCTTTCATAATTTTCACACTTTCCGGGGAGTTCTAAAATAAATTACTAGTGTCATTGCGAAAAAAACAACAAGTGTCATTGCGAGGGAGGAACGACCGAATGCTGACGATAAATGTCAGCATAAAGCTAATCTTTAAAGAGTACCAGGAAAAATAAAGATCACTTCGCTTTGCTCGCGAGGACACAGAAAAGAAAAAGGATCGCCCCGCACTGAGGAACGTTGGGGGTGGAAGAAAGAAGAATGTTTTTATAGGTACTTTCCGGGTAGTCTTCTATAAACCAAACCATAAAAAGCAGTAACATCTGTTTTTTCGGAATGGATTTGCCAGCTTGTTTCACGCCACGGGCGCTGCGCGAAGAAGTTCTCGCAGAGGACGCTGAGTTACGCAGAGTTTTATATTTCACGCAACGGAGGCTGCGAGAAAATATCACGCGGCGGTCGCAGCGATATCTTTTGCACAAATTGCATAAGAAATATTAAAACTACACCATAAAGGATCACCGCCATCCTGGCGGTAACCGGCTGGAAGCCGGCGATCCGGTTTAAATTCAACGCATAGAGACCTAAAAACCGCTGGCAGGGTGATGGTGCATTTTTTTTAAGTGGCACTATTTGACCGAAACGGATGGCATGGACACTCCGAAATAGCCAATAGCTCTGGTTACATTCCATTTTGTTAGTGCTTATTTATCTACGATAATAAATTCTCTGAAATTTTTTCGGTCAATTTTTTTTGTGTTAGCATTATATGTTTTAACAAAAGTTTCAGGGAATTTTATTTTTGTTTTCGGATTCCATTTAAACTCAAAACCAGAAATTTCTCCATTTTTTTCCTCTACAAAATCTACCTCTTGTTGCTGCTTTGTTCTCCAAAAATACATTCTTGCCAAAGTGTGTGTATATACGTTTTGTTTTATTCTTTCTGCTATTAAGAAATTCTCCCAAAGAGAGCCAACATCAGCTCTTAACTTAAGTTGATTAAAGTTTCCAATAATCATATTTCTTATGCCATTGTCGTAAAAATATATTTTTCTATTTCTTTTATAATTGGAAGAAAAACTGATGATTTGTAATTGTCTTG
>CAZSIC010000188.1:0-3670 GCA_964606845.1 uncultured Bacteroidales bacterium | reverse complement strand
CCACCTCTCCTTTGCCTTTTTTCTTGATTTTACCACTTTCCACAAACCCTCTGAGAGGACTCGAACCTCTAACCAATTGATTAAGAAAAACCAGCCCATTTTTCCTGGCGCCCGATTGAAGGAAAGCAAAACCGGACGCTATGGCCGGCCCGGCAATGTATAGAACGGTTTCTCGATTCCCTGTTTTTTCCGAGCCTGACTCTGGCACAAAAACTGGGGGCAGGGCATCATCACGACTGGCGTTTCATAAAAGTTTGGACCGTCTTCACCAGATTGTACCGACATGGATGGCGCAACTCACCCCAATAGAGACGTGCTTCGCCCAGCACCTGCCAGTGAATACCCATCATCCGGTATAGCCGGAGCATCGGAGCTGTCATGGTAGCACACACGTGACAGAATCCGCGCGCGCGCATCTCCTGCCAGGCGTACCCCATCAATCCCAAGAAGAGTCTATGTTGTTCATCGCTGCGTTCGGTCTGGAGCAAGATCGCGCGCCCTGTATCAACCACCTGCTGAGACGGTGTGATCTCCAGGTCATACGCTGCTTCGGTGGGGAGTGGACGGCGGGGTGATGGGAAGACGAGCCGACCGATGATTACCATGTGTTCGCCTTCCCACCCCACCAGATGCAGCGCCTGATCGTCGTATGCATCACGCTCGATCCCATCCGGCATATCTTCTGGCTTGGCCCAGCCCTGTTTGAGCACTTGCGCGTAGCGCGCACGGTAGATCAGCTCCCATTCCTCAGGCAATTGGGCCGAGGTGAAACGCACCGTTGGGCTGAGCCGTATGAATTGCCGGGTGAAATCGTCCCACATTTCGGCAGCGCGGGCCACTGTCAGGTCATCGGTCATTTTCAGCACCTTACGGATTCAGAGGACGAGTCCGGTCTATCCTTCGGTGATAGTGCCGAGGCTCAACATATCCCCGGCCACGTGGTAGTATGCGGCGAGAGGTTCGGTTGAGGAACGGAAACCTTGCCCAAACAGGGTAAACCGGGCCAGTCGGCTGATGTGTCCGATCTGGTAAGACTGGCCGTTCAGCGTAAAAGGAGTGGCAACTATCTGGGTGGTGTCCGAATGAACGAGCAACACACCGATGTTGGGTTCCTGGACATTGAGCATACTGTACAGGCGGCCCTCGAAGGAAGCCACCAGTGTGCCCACTGCAAACGACTCCGGTTCCTCGAAGCTGGCGCCGGTCGGTGTCTCGTTGTAATAAATGTTGAAAGTGGCATCGGTCGTCGCGGCAAAGATATTCTGGAAATTGGAGCGTCCGTCGGCTGTACCCGTAGCCTTGAAGGTAAAACGCGCTGCCGTTTCGCTCCGGAACATGGCAGGCGTGCCATCAGCGAACAGCAATTCACCCGGTAGGCCACCCAGATACGTGACATAGCCGTAACTAGTCAGGTCAAACCCGCCCTGGTCAATCCGTCCGATGAATTCAATAGCTGTCTGTCCATCTATCGCGTCGCCGATTTCAGTGGGTGATCCCTGCGCATGTCCTACAGGCAACGCCAGCATCAATACGATCGTTATCTCTAAAAATAGAATGGATACTTTCAATGTCTTTTTCAATGCAAATCTCCTCGTATGGAGTTGACGGGTATTTGGGAGCATTGGGTGGCATGAATAAGAACATGAATCGGCCAGTATTGGCCGCCATCTATTCTTTCATTACGAACGATGTATTTAGAATATAACCGAATGCAGTGAGATCGCAAACTCGCAGAGGTTTTCGTGTACTGGGGGCGGATTTCTGGGCCAGAGCTTAAGGAGTACAACAAGCCTGTGGGACCAGAAACCATAATGAAAAACCCCCGCCTGGGCGGGGGTTCCTCACACCACCGTGCTGGTGACCCTGAGAGGACTCGAACCTCTAACCAATTGATTAAGAGTTTTCTGCTCACCCCCTGACGGGCCGGGCCGGTATCAGCTACGCATCCCGCAGTCCCAACCGTCGCAGGGGGCTAAACTTCTCGTGGAATTCGGCCAGTTCATCCTGGGAAAACACCGCGTAGTAGCTGGCGGTGGTCGATATGTCGGAGTGACCCAGCAGCCGGGCCAGGGTTGCCAGGTCCCCGCCATTGCGCAGATACTCGCGGGCAAAGTTGTGCCGGAAGGAATGAGGGTTGACCCGGCCCTTCACATTGGCCCGCGCTTTGAGTCGTCGCAGAATCTGGTGGATCCCGGAAGCGGTCAGGGGCCGCCCGGTGGTCATGCTGATAAACACATGATCGGTCCGGGATTGCCGCACGGTCAGCCATTGCCGGAGTGCCCGCTCGGTGTAGCCGGTGAACACCACCGGGCGGGTGTTCCCCCCTTTCTCTTGAACAATCGCCCGGTGTTGGTCCAGAAACAGGTTATCCAGGGCCAGCGCCAGCAACCCACCCAACCGGCAGCCGGTATCAGCCAGGAATGCCAGCATAGCCCGATCCCGCTTGCCCGCGTCATCATTGCCGGTGGCGTTGAACAGCCGCACGAAGTCGGACGGGCTGATTGCTTTCGGTTCCGGCTGTGGGTTGCGTTGGCGGCGGATGTTTGCCATCGGGTTCCGGTCCAGCCTGTATTCATCAGCCGCCCAGGACCAGAAAGCATGTAGAGCACGCACGTGACCGGCTATGCTGGCCTCACTGAGACCGCCCGCCTGAACAGGTTTCTGGGGGGCATCGATGTAGCGTTCAGAGCGGTTTTGCAGCCCGACAATGTACTCGCGGATCATGGTGGAGGTGAACGCCCCCAGATCGCAGCCCTGGAAGTCATCTGCAAACGCGGTCAGGATCGAACTGTACCACCTGATCGTAGCCGGTCGCAGCCCGTCAGCTGCGCAGGCTAACAGAAACTCATCAATCGCCCCCCTGATTTTCATAGCCCGGCCCCATAGTAGCTATCCCCGGTTGGAATGAGCGCGGGTTGATCGGGTTGATCGCCCGCCGGTGCATCCTGGTTGCCCTGGTCTGCCGGTCCGGGTGGCTGTACGGGCGATTCGGGGCGATCAGGTCGATCAACTTTTTCGCCCAGTTGATCGGGTTGATCGGGTTGATCGGTGGGTTCTTCGGCGGTGCCAGTAGAAGGGGCGGGATCAGGGCGATCAAGTCGATCAAGTCGATCAATTCCGGTCTGTGTGATCTGATAAGGCTTGCCATAACCAGCTGCCTCTATCAGTTCCAAAGTCCGCAATCGGGATAGAATGCGTTGCAAGGAGTGGTAGGGTATGCCGGTGGCATCAGCGATCTCATTTCGGGTAGCCCCGAACGCCTCATCTTTGAGCAGGCGCAAAACTTGCTCCTGGTGTGGTGTGAGCGGATCGTCGGGGGTCTGCTCTACCCGGTCAGCATCGATGATCACGGCGCTTTCTACCTCATCACCGTTGATTTTCAGCGGAACAGTGACCAGCTGCTTATAGGCGGTGGGGAACGGGCGAGCGTCTTTTGTCTTGGCGCATTCAACCCGGATCAGGTCGTCTAGCGCCTGAACTTTGATCATCGCATCGCTGGCACCGCGTAGGGCGCTATTGCCGCGCTCCTGAACGCCGCCCTTGTTGGTATGGTGGATCAGGAGCACGGCACAGCCCAGCGTATCCTTGACAAGCTCGCAGGCGTGGATCAGCAGGCCCATATCGCGGGTACTGTTTTCGTCGCTGCCCACCATAGACCGCGCCAGTGTAT
>CAZSIC010000187.1:0-3732 GCA_964606845.1 uncultured Bacteroidales bacterium | reverse complement strand
TTTCAATCGGGTCAACAGGCATAACATCATAGTGTGCATAAACCACCACTGTTGGTTTAGAGGGATCGATTATTTTTTCGCCAAAAACGATTGGGTTTCCATCGGAAGGCATTACTTCTGCCTTATCACAACCTGCTGCAAGCAGTGTTTCTTTTAATTTCTCAGCCATTTTTTCCATATCAGGCTTATGATCTTTCATAGAGCTGATGGATGGAATTCTCAACATTTCGAATAATTCTTCTAAAAATCGGTCTTTGTTCGACTCAATGTACTGTTTAACTTTTTCCATAGTGTATTTATTTAATTATTAGATTTATTTTTAAAAATGAGCAACTAAATTAATACTTTTCGCAGATTATTCACAATTTGGGTAGTATTATTGGAAAAACGGATGATAAATATTTTGCCAGAATTTTCGCTAAAAACACATAATCATTCTTTTCCAGAGCTTTCTAATTCTTTCTTATAAGCTTCTGCTGCTTCCTTTAATTCATTATACCATTTGCGTCCATATTTACGAACCAGTGCATCTTCCAAAAACTCATAGGTAAATACATTTTTTTTACATCCTAAATCTCTAGCCGGATCACAAACATTCCAGAAATGATAATTCAATCCATCAACATCATCGAATAATTTTTTTATTCTTACAGGATAAAGATGACAAGATATCGGTTTTCTGAATTTGCTTTTGCCTTTAAAAAATGCTTTTTCAATTCCACATTTTGCTATTCCATTATCGAAAATAGCATACACACACTCTGCTCCATTAAGCAAAGGGGTAACCAGCTCATTGTCTTTATCAATGACAGAAAATCCAATCTTTTCAATAGCCTTAATTGATTCTGGTCGTAAAAATGATTTAAATCCTGAATAGTTTTCTTCGATTAGTTTCTCTTCGCCCTCTTCTATTGGAGCTCCTGATTCACCTTCAACACAGCAATGCCCTTTACATTTTTCCAGGTCGCAAACAAATTTCTCGTCAAGCAACTCGGTACTAATAATACAGTTGCCAATTTGCATCATATAGTTCATCAACTTATTACTTAGAAATTAAAGATTTTCCTGTCATTTCGCCTGATTTATCCATACTCATCATCTTTAAAATGGTAGGAGCTACATCGGCTAAAATACCATTATCAACTTTTTGAAAACGGTCCGAAACCAATACGATTGGAACAGGATTCAAAGAGTGTGCGGTATTTTCTGATCCGTCATTATTTACTGCATTATCAGCATTGCCATGATCGGCAATAATTATTGCTTCATAATTATTTTTTACAGCGGCATCGACTACTTCGCCCATAGAAGTATCCACAGCTTCAACCGCTTTTTTGATGGCTTCATAAACACCTGTATGTCCAACCATATCGCAGTTGGCAAAATTAAGACACACAAAATCCGTTTCTTGTTTTTTTAGTTCATCTACAATGGCATCTTTCACCTCAAAAGCGCTCATCTCAGGTTTTAAATCATAGGTAGCCACTTTGGGCGAAGGGATTAGAATGCGTTTTTCATTTTCGAATTCCTGCTCACGCCCGCCTGAAAAGAAAAAGGTAACATGTGCATATTTTTCTGTTTCGGCAATTCGTATCTGCTTTTTCCCATTTCTTGCTAAAATTTCACCCAATGTATTTTTCAAATTTTCTTTATCATAAACAATATGGATGTTTTTAAATTTTTCATCATAGCGGGTCATGGTAACATAATGCAATGGCATGGTTTTCATATCGTAATCGGGCATATCTTGCTGGGTAAGTACAATCGTCATTTCGCGCAAGCGATCAGTCCTGAAATTAAAACAGATAACCACATCATTGGGTTGAATTTTAGCTACCGGATTTCCATCATCATCAATTTTTACGATGGGTTTAATAAATTCGTCGGTTACACCTTCGTTATAGGATGCTTTTATAGCATCTAAAATATTATCTGTTTGTTTGCCTTTCCCATGTACAAACAAGTCATAAGCTTCTTTAATCCGCTCCCAGCGTTTATCACGATCCATTCCATAGTAACGGCCCACCAAGCTGGCAATTTCACCATTCGATTGATCTAAATGATTTTGAAGATTTTCGACAAATCCCAAACCACTTCTGGGGTCGGTGTCACGCCCGTCGGTTAAAGCATGGATGTATACTTTATCAAGATCGTAATCTTTTGTAAGGTCGCAAAGTTTATACAAATGTTTATCAGATGAGTGAACGCCACCATCGGACACAAGTCCGATAAAATGTACAGCAACATTTTTTTCTTTGGCATAGTTGAATGCTTCTACTAATATTTCATTTTCAGCTATACTATTATCCTTAATGGCTTTATTAATTTTTACCAAATCCTGGTAAACAATTCGCCCGGCTCCGATATTCAGGTGTCCCACTTCGGAATTTCCCATTTGTCCATCGGGCAAGCCAACATTACTTCCCGAAGTTTGCAATTGTGCATTTGGATATTTTTGAATCAGACGGTCCATATTGGGTGTATCCGACTGAGATATAACATCAGATTTTGATTTATTTCCTATTCCCCAACCGTCAAGGATCATTAATATTACTTTTTGTGGATTATTCATAACTTTTTCTTTAACTTATATATTTTTGAACAAGCGTAAACTAAATTTGTTTGGCACAAAATTATCCTTTTTTAAGCCGAAAAGAAATGTTTTAAAGTATAATTTACAGAAGAATAGACGAAATAAAAAAAGAGAATAACAAAGATCTCTTGTCATTCTCTTTTTCACTAACCCTAAAATTTAACTACGAACAAACTAACCCTTATTAACCTAAAAACTTAACCTTTCTTATGATTTGAAGATAAACTACTTATCTTCACAAAAAGGCTGCAAAAATAAATAAAGATTTAAAATGTCCAAATGATTTTTTACATTTTTTTATATGATACACAACATATTTTTAAATCGCTGATTTGACAAACTTTGTAGCACTAATAAACTTTCAGGTAATACTTAAATCATAGAAGAGATTTAATTTGTAATCAAAAGTATAATACACAACCATTATTGCGAATATAGCAGGTATTTTTATTGTTTTTGTATGACCTTTTATTGATTTGATGGCCAATCCTAAAAAACAATCTGTTTTAATCGCAATAACGCATCGCCTCAATAATTTTTTCTTCTTTGGTAAGCGAGCCGCCAGAAATGTTTACTGCTGTTTCGATTAATGCCAGATGAGAATAGGCTTGCGGAAAATTACCTAACAAACGTTTGGTTTCAAAATCAATATCCTCGCTAAACAGCCCCAGATGATTGCTATATGAAAGCAGTTGTTTAAATAACTTTTCGGCTTCCTCTTTTTCGCCAATTTTGTACAAACTATTAATCAGCCAAAAAGTACAAATGGTAAATGATGAAGATGGTTTTCCAAAATCATCCTTATTCTTATACCTGTACATCAATCCGTTACGAGATAATTGTTTTCTGGTTTCTTTTACGGTGCTTATATATTTGGGGTCTTTGGCATCGATAAAACCATAAGGTTCCATCAGCAGCGTAGACGCATCCAGATCAGACGATTCATACGATTGGGTAAAAGCGCCCACCTCATCATTCCATGCTTTTTCAAGGATTTCGTTTTTAATTTCATCACGGAGTTCATGCCAATCATTAACATACTCTTTCATATTAATCAAACGGGCAATTTTAATAGCACGGTCAACCGCTACCCAGCAAAGCACTTTGGAAAAAGTAAAATGTTTATGGTCCGTTCGTAT
>CAZSIC010000186.1:0-3763 GCA_964606845.1 uncultured Bacteroidales bacterium | reverse complement strand
AACTCCCCCTGCGATGTTTCCGACATTTTCAGTAGTTTAAATATTACTACTACATTTTAGGAGATACTTTTATGTCAAAACCTCAATTCAAAAAACACCAGGGGAAACTTCAACGTTATGTTGATGGCTTTTTGCAAGACTTGGATAATCGAGCCTACAAAAAGAAAAGTCAGAAGAATTACAAAACAGACATACGGCGGTTTATTACTTATGCCCGGAACCATGGTATTTTCACTGCCAAGCAATTTGTGACCAATGCGAATAAGTTAGTAGCAGATTTTCCTGGTAGTCCATGCGTACGGTATGGCGTACAAGCAAGTGTAAACAGATTTATTGAGTACCTTATTCGGACGGGGATTACTCAGCCGATAAGTATCCGGCCAAAGGACAAATATGCTCAACTTGCAAGTGATTTTGCTCAATTTCAACTTGAACACAGAGGTATTTGTCCAATATATGCTAAGGCCATCCGAAGGTTTTGTGGCATCTTCTTTGAATATCTGCATGAGCATAATATTCATCGCTTGAAATCACTAACAGCAGAGACGGTGCTTGATTTTATCACAGAATACTGTGAAGGGTACGCAAGAAAAACCACCAGTTCCAAGTGTACCATTCTTCGAGGATTACTTGTCTATCTATGCAGAAAAGGATTGATTCGTACAGATTTATCAAATGTTGTCATCGGACCTCGCATATATCAGGATGAAGCGTGTCCCCGATTTATATCCAAAACGCAGATACAGACAGTATTATCTCAAATTGATCGTGACACGGTTGCAGGCATAAGAGATTACGCAATGATAATTATGCTGGCAACATATGGTTTACGAGGCATTGAAGTCATCCGATTGCGATTAGACGATATAGATTGGCACAAAAGTTTAATTTGTATCAGGGGGCGAAAGGCTCGCAATAACTCGATTTATCCTTTAACGCCATCTGTTACACAAGCACTTGTTCAATATTTGAAAGGAGCACGATACCCCAGCGATTCTCGCTATGTGTTTGTAGGAGTTAAAGCTCCATATAAGCCTTTAATAGACCCCAGTCCACTAAGATTTAAAGTTCAGGTTTATCTAAAAAAAGCTGGCATTGAAGTCGCCCATCCAGGAACGCATACATTTCGTTATTCATGCGCCCAGATGTTGCTGAAACAAGGTGTGGCATTCAAAGTTATAAGTGATTATCTCGGTCATACGATACCCGAGACTACTAAGCAGTACGTCAAAATCGCCGTTGATGATTTGCGGGAAGTCGCTTGTGGTGATGGAGAGGAGGCTGTTCTATGAGTAAATCTCAAACCCATCTGGTAAGACGTGTTGATGCAAAACAGGTACAAGCTCACTGCCTTCAGAAACTTCAAGGATCTGGTCGGAACACGATTCAATTACAGGTCCGGGTACTTGACAGCTTGTTATCATTCCTCGAATCAAAGGGTAGCCAACAAGGAAAATATCTAAGTTTTTGTGAGCGTAATCTTTTTAGATGGATGATTGAAAATGCTAAAGATAAAAAAACCGCATACTTTGCAAAACATGTGTCCGTCGTCAATCATTATATTGAGCAACTCTGCATTCATGGCGCAATTAATGAAAATCCGCTTCGCAAGATCAAGCCAATGTATAATCGTCCCGGCTGGAAAGACATTGTTCAGGCACTGAAATCACATAGCCCCATGAAAAACTTAAGATCGTTACAGATTAAGCCCCAACATGGTCCCTTGTATCACCATATCCAGAAATACATTAAGCTCCAACAGTCTTTAGGAAAAAACTATGGCACACATTACACAATATTGTGCGATTTTGATTCCTACCTTATAGGCCGTAAGGTCAAAAGTCCAAGTTCAATACGGCCAGAACACATTCGTTATTGGGTGGACCAGATGCAATGCAATAAAACTGTTCGGAAGTCTAAAGTTTCGCTCCTCAAAAGATATTGTGATTATTTAATCAGCCTTGGGGTTATACATCAGAATCCGGCGTTTTCAGTAGTTATAGAGATGGGACGTATACCATTCAAAAAGTATCCACCATTTATTTTTTCAAAAGAACAGGTCGTTACAATATTGAAACAAGCTAAGCAGCTATCCCCAAGTCGTACGTTCAAGTTGCGTTCACAGGCATGTTACACAATACTGACCTTGCTTTACGCGCTTGGATTACGAAGTGGTGAGGCACGAAAACTCCGGTTTTGCGATATAGATATGGAACAAAGCACTCTCCGTATCGAAGGTACAAAGTTTTACAAGAGTCGCTTGGTACCTTTTGGGCCGGAAATCCACCGTTGCTTGATGGAATATATGGTAGAACGTAAGAAGTTTTTTGCACCGATAAGGAGAGATGATCCCTTATTCATCGCATCTCGACGTCATCCCATAGGAGATACCACTTTGAACAGTGTATTTCATCTCCTTATTCCATCTCTGAAACTTCCATCTTCATCATTACCAAGATTGTACGACTTTCGTCACACATTTGCCGTCCATCGCTTATTGCGTTGGTATCGAGAAGAGTCTGACGTGCAGTCGAAATTAGCACTCCTGTCAGCGTTTATGGGGCATACCACAATACGTGCGACCGAAGTTTACCTTACAATTACACTGGATTTGCTCAAGGAAGCAAATAATCGCTTTTACAGTCACTGTGGAAAGGAACTACAATTATGAAAACCACTTACTGTCTCGCTAAATATATACGATCATTCTTTGACGACCATCTGGTACAACGCCAGAATTTTTCCCAGAACACTATCTGGAGCTACCGTGATGCAATAAAAATGCTGGTGCAGTTCACGACTGGTCGCATCAGAAAACCTGCCACGGCACTTAATGTAACGGACATTACTGAGAAAGTCGTGCTTGAATTCCTCAAGCATCTGGAGAAAAAACGCGGTAATGGAATTCCGACCTGTAATCAAAGGCTCATTACGATCAAGCAACTCTACAAATATATTGCCTTCAGAGAGCCACTTCTGATCGAACACTGCAACCGCATAACTACAATACCACGTAAACGAGGTGCTCTGTTGCCACAGATTGCGTATCTGACCCGTGATGAAATACAGGGAATACTCCGCATTGTAGACCGTACGTCCTGGAAGGGCTGGCGAGATTATGTCATGTTGCTGTATATGTACAATACCGGATCACGTGTCCAGGAAGTCGCTGATGTTCAATTGTCTTGGCTGTCGTTGCACAGTCCATTCAAAGTGGAAATTACCGGTAAAGGCAATAAAACCCGCATTTGTCCATTGTGGGATATTACGGCTCAAGCTCTTGATCGGTATATCAAAGAACGAAAACACCTGGGTTGTAAAACCGACCATCTGTTCGTCAATCGCTGCAAAGAACCCATAAGCAGATCTGGCATTGCATATATTATCAAGAAGTACGCCCTTAAAGCCGTAAGTGCGATGCCAAGCCTTCAAAATCAACATGTAACACCGCATATTCTTCGACATACCACGGCCATGCATTTATTGCAATCCGGCGTCGAAATCAATGTTATCAAAAGCTGGTTGGGACATGTAAGCGTAGAAACGACGTATCGCTATGTGCACATCGATCTTGAAATGAAATCAAAAGCATTGAAAACGTGCGATATAAAATATGATACAACACGTCGTCGCCATAAACTTACGCCTGAATTGATTACCTGGTTGGAATCTCTATGAGTCAGAGTCAATAAATGCAGAGAGCGCCGCCTCATGAGGATTGTTAAACAGTAAAAGGCCTTTAAATCTTTTGCTTTTTAAACAC
>CAZSIC010000185.1:0-3803 GCA_964606845.1 uncultured Bacteroidales bacterium | reverse complement strand
ATGGTGTTACGTAGCACTTTAATTATTAATCTAAAAAATTTATTATTATGAAAAAGAAAATTTTGACAGGAATTGCTTTATTAAGCATGGCTTTAATTACAACACTTAATGTAAATGCTTTTGATCCGGTTGATGGTGATCATGATGAAAATGAAGAAGGTGGTGGAGGCGACACCTTTATCTGCTCTTCAGGAGGACCTGGATCAACAAGTTGTTCTGTTTCTTTTGACGGTGGAGGTGGTGGTATAAATGGAGGGACTTCTTGTTCAGTTGAGTGCTCTACAGGTTATTATGCCTGCTGTAATGCATATCATAATAAATGCCAATGCAGAGAGAGCTAATTTACCCTTCAAAATGTTTCATTTACCACTTTGAATTGAATGAACCATTCTTAATTTAATTGATAGAGAGTATGAAAAGAATAATATATGTCTTGCTTAGTATTTTATTTATTGACGGATGTAAAGATGCTAATTTAAGTGAAAACTGTACAGTTGTAAAAATACAAGATGAGAAAACCATAAAAGCATCCGACTTTATAGATGATATGGATTATATAATACTTGAAACGTCAGATTCTTGCGTTTTAGCTGAATTGAGGAATATTAAAATATCGAATGATTTATTATATATTACAGATGTAGTTTTTAAAGGAATTTACGTGTTTAATCTTGATGGCGAACTAATAAATAAATTCAGCAGTTTTGGTAATGGCCCAGGTGAGTATAGTTCATTGGACGATTTTATAATAGATGAAGAGAAAAAAACAATAGAAATCCTTGATAGGGTTAAAAAAGAAATCTTTATATATGATTTAGGCACTTTTACTTTTAGAAAATCTATACCCCTTCCTATAACGTTTTGTTTCGCATTTACTAAAATTCAAAATGTTTATTATTTTCAAACAAATAATGCAAGAAATCGAATAGGAGATAAAATAACGAACAGTGAAATTATAGCATATAATATTAAAACTAAGGACCTGTATCCGTTGTTTGATAAGGTCTTGCCAGAAACAGAAAATCAAAATTGGGAATTTTTTAATGTATTTACTGAAACTTCAACAAACGAAGTTTTTGTTTCATTAGCATGGCATGATAAAATTTATAAGATAAAAAATGAAGAGATTAATTGTTTTATTAGTCTTGATAAAGGCTCAAGAGGCTTTCCGAATGAAATAATAAATGGGATGTATGATGAAAAAATGCGCTTCCTTAATTCTGTTAAAGCGCAAGATAGAATACATTTTTTTAAGCTAATAATGAAAAATGAAATTAGTTTTATTCTTGTCTATGGTAAAGGATATCCACCTAAGGTATGTCATTATATTAATATAAATTCTGGTCCAAAGGTTTTACACACAGATAATATAGTGAATGATTTCTTGCCATTTACATATGAAAACCTGGAGTTCTTTAAAGAAGAACAAGGGATGTTGATGTCTGTTATTTATCCATTTTATGAAAAAGATAATCAAATATTGTTAAGTTATTTTGATGCTACAATTAAAGATAATCCAATATTATTAATGTTTAAATTGAAAGAAAATGAGATATAGAATAATTTGTATAATATTGTTATTAGTTTTTTCTTTATTATCTATATTTATGGTTTTCAAAAAGATAAATCAAAATGATCATTACAATGACTTGAGAATGAAAAATATAATACTTGAAGAAGGTTTCTTTCATTCTTACGATTTTGAAGGTTTATCTGTTGATTTTTATGGTTATATAAAAGATTATAAAAATGATAGTTCCAATTTGGCTCAAATAGCTAAAAGTAAAACTACTTTAGTCTTGTTAATCTATGCTGAATCATGCAATAAGTGCGAAGATGAGAATATAAATGCTGTAAAAAAGTTCAAAAAAAATTATAAATCTAATGTTTTTATTGGAATTGCGGGACTCAACGATAGACGGTTTAAAGCATTTGTAACTAATCATGAAATCCAAGATATTGCATACCATATCCCGGATGGATATTTTGAAGGATTTAAGTTTAATCCTATTGTTTATTTTTTGGTTACAGATCAATTAGAAACCAGATGTTTTTATGCGCCAAGTGATATTTTTCCAGGTTTAACACAGAGCTATTTTCTTAAAATAAAAAGGTTATATAATTTTTAGTGTTTTCTTTACTTTCATGACGATGGTGAATTAATTAGTCGATCTTTAAAAACTAAATTTTGTTCTTAAAAATTAAATTATTCTCGATATTTATTTCAATTAAGCCAATTGAAAATAAGAGATAAAGAATTTGTAATCTTATTTTTCTGAGTAATCCTCTGTAATTATATGCAGCAGCTGCTAAAATTGCATTAATATCATTACCAATATTGCCTTTTAGATAATTTCTTATCATCCGGCAGTCATATTTTACATGTCCAATTACTGGTTCATCAGCAGCTCTGGATTTACATTTTTTCCTCATTGTCCTGGCTGAGTAAGGTTGCTTTTGATTTGGTGATTTTGGGCTTACTATTTTTATTCCATTAATCTCATTTTTGCCCTTGTAACCTCTGTCTATTATTGCATTTTTAAATTTTCTACCGGTAAATTTCTCTACATTTGTTAAAGCTGGTTCAAGGGTTTTGCTGTCATTTGGGTTCCCATTAAAATTATTAACACCAACAATTATATTGGATTTTGGAAGGATAGCAAAAGAAACTTTAGAGCCAAATTCAAATTTTTTATGAGCTTTCCCTTTTGCAATACATGCTACATCTGGTTCATGGATACTGTAAATTTTGTTTTTATCGTTTCTTTTTTGGGTAATAATTTGATGAAATATTTTTAATTGCTCCTGGTATTTCTCAAGCAAATCTGCTGTTAAGTTTCTTTCAAGTTCACGTGTTAGTCTGCCTGCAATTGTTCGCATTTTTCTTAATGCTGCTTTAGCTTCTTTTTTACGTTTTGGATGATGTGCAAAACGTTGACTAAGCAAAAGTGTTTTTACTTTCCTTTTATAGTTCTGGCGTTGTCCTATTCTTTCTTGTTCAGCGATTTTGTTACAACCATCAATTACTTTTCGTAATAGTTTTGCATCCGTAGGATAGGTTATATTTTTCTCTTGGGCTGTTGTATCAAAGATAACATCATTACCTTTAATTTCATCTTTCCTGGTATCCACAGAAGATTGAAAAATCTTTTCAGCTCCTTTTTTTCCTATCCGCTTCCTGAAGTGTACTAGATATGATGGATCACAGGGTGCTTTCCATTGAAATTCAGACTCTCCCGTAAAATATTGAAAATATGGGTTTTGCAACCATTGTTCGACAACAGTTTCATCTCCCAGATCATACATTTGTTTTAGAAGCAACAATCCAACGGTTGTTCGAACAGCAATACAAGGCCTGCCTGTATGAGAAAATAACGGTTCAAACTGATTTTCAAAGTATTGCCAATCTATTTTATGCGCCAAAATAACAAGCTCATGTTTTGGATTTACAATTTCTTTAAGTATCGGCCTGAAAATATTTCTTTGATTCTGGTCTTTTGTTTTTCCTTTCATTTTTTGCAAGGTTTTATCTAAATTTACAAATTTCCTTGCATTTTTGATCATTTAAAATCTATGATTTATCAACAATATTTGTTGATTATTAGTATTTTATAAAGTTTTTAAGGATCGACTAATTAAGCGTATATTCAAAAAAATCCAATAATGATCACTTTCTTTGATTCAAATAAACTTATAACTGGAAAAAAATAAAAAATTTTCAAAAAAGCCATCAACACCCATTACCCGCTTAGCGTTAAAATATGCCCGCTTAGGGTTGAAAAAGAGTAAAAAATGCCCAAAAA
>CAZSIC010000184.1:0-3813 GCA_964606845.1 uncultured Bacteroidales bacterium | reverse complement strand
GTTTTCGTTAACTGTTATTAACTCTTTGGCCATTAAACCACCGGCAGAATCTTCGTCGTAATTCAAAAGGTCTACAATATCGCCGGCTTGTTCAAGGTCATCAATATACGATAATACTTCTTCCTGCTTTTCTTCAGAAAATTCGCCAATTACATCGGCGGCGTCGTCGGAATCTAACTTATCAATAAATTCTGCAATAACCTGGCTGGGTAATACTTTGAAAAATCGCTCGCGATCATCTTCTTCCAGTTCAACCAACACATCGGCTGCTTTTTCACCATCGAGCATTACATGCAAAAAACGAGCCTCTTCAATATCAAGTTCATCATAAATTTCAGCGATATCAGCAGGATGTAGGTCTTTTATCAGTTTAAACGCTTCTGTTTCCTGATCGTTAATAATAAAACCTTTCAGTTCATCGATAAATTCTTTGGTCAATTCAAATTGCATATCGTTGTATTTTAATGTTAACCCTTTCTTAATTTTTCATCCACAAGATTTGTCAGCAAAATAAAATCATCAACGTTTAACTGCTCTGGGCGTTTTGACAAAATCTCATGGTTAATCTGTAAATTTACTAAAATAGTTTTTAATGAATTACGCAACGTCTTCCTTCGCTGATTAAAACCTGTTTTTACAATACGGAAAAATAAGGTTTCATCACAATTCAATGTTTTTCTGTTATTTCTTTTCAGATGAATAACTGCAGAATTAACCTTGGGTGGGGGATCAAACACCTTTGGTCCAACAGTAAAAAGATAAGTGATATCATAAAAAGCCTGTAGCAAAACACTTAATATTCCATAAGTTTTATTGCCATGATCAGAATTTATCCTGTCGGCTACTTCTTTTTGTATCATGCATACCACATCAGGTACAAGATTTCGATGCTCAAGCACTTTAAAAAATATCTGGCTTGAAATATTGTAAGGAAAATTCCCGATAATAGTTATCGGATGATTAAAAAAATCATTTAATCTTATTTTTAAAAAATCTTTGTAAATAAATTTATCAGCTTCTGAAGGGAAAGTTGACTTTAAATACTCATACGATTCTATATCAACCTCAATGGCATAAAAAACAATATCAGGGATATTAATTAGTTGGCTGGTTAAAATTCCTGTTCCCGGGCCTATTTCCAATAAGGTTTTAGATTCGCAATGGTCAACTGCTTTAACAATTTTTGATGCAATATTTTTATCTTTTAAAAAATGTTGTCCAAGATATTTTTTGGGGCGTACAAAACTCATGTAATCATATTATAAGTTGTCAGAATGTAAAGTTCTAAAATCTTGCATCAAAATCAAATGTACAATGCAAAGAAAATTTTAAAAATAATGTATAGAAATGAATTGGCTAAAACTTGGTATATTTGAAATGCAAAAGTTTTTAGAATGAATAAGAAAATTCTCAAATATGCTGTTAGTTTTATCATTATCATTCTTTCCTACGGGTTTATTTATCATAAACTAAAAAACTACGAAGCGCTAAAAAATTTTACTTTTCACGATTTTAAATTTACCCGGTTCCATGTAACATTAATAATTACAACATTTATTGGAATGATATTAAACTGGAGTATTGAAGCTGCAAAATGGAAATTGCTGATTAAACAAATCGCATCCGTTCGCTTTTTAAAATCATTGCAAATAATTATTACCAGTATCACCATTGGAATTTTCACACCGAACAGGATTGGTGAATTGGCAGGTAGAGCTTACTTTCTAAAAAAAGGACAAAGAACCTGCGGATTGCTGGCAGCAGGCATCGGAAGTTTTGCCCAACTAACTGTAACTGTTGTTATGGGATTAATAGGTTTTACGCTTTTTTTGCTTTGTTTTCCTGATAAAATCCATATCAACTCTTTATTTAATGAATTTTCAGCACTTTTTATCTTGTTTTTTGCACTCATATTATTATGGATTTTTTTTAATGTACAAAAAATTAAAACACTGCTTTTAAAAGTTCCGTTTTTGAAGAAAAAATCAAAACAAATTAATTTCTTATCCCATCAATCAAATAAAACATTAATGAATATATTGCTTTATAGTTTTTTACGGTATTTTATTTTTTCTGTACAGTTTTATTTATTGCTTTTAATTTTTGATGTTCAAATCCTTTTTTTAGAAAGCTTTGTAGCAATTACGCTTACATATTTTTTCATGACAGCCATTCCGACAACCACCTTAGCTGAAATAGGCGTAAGAGGTTCGCTGGCTATTTTTTTTATCGGGATGTTTACCAGCCATATTCCAGGAATCATACTGGCAACAATATTTATCTGGATAATAAACCTGGCAATTCCTGCCGTTATCGGTGCACCATTTTTACTTAAAAAAACAAGAATGTAAATATTTTTTATATATTTGCACCAAATAAGATATAAACATCTTAATTTCTTATTTATGCAACAAAACAAATTACTTAAAACAGCATTGGTACTAAGCATTATAACCATTATTTACAATGTGGCGGAGGGGATTGTATCTATTTATTATGGTTTAAATGACGATACATTGTCCTTGTTGGGTTTTGGTTCCGATAGTTTTGTTGAAGTAATTTCGGGCATAGGAATTGCTCACATGGTGTTACGAATGAGATATGCAAAAGTGCAAAAGCGAGACCAGTTTGAAAGATTGGCCTTACGAATTACAGGTATAAGTTTTTATATATTAACCTTTGGAATAGTTGCTGGCTCTATTATAAACCTTATTCAGAACAACAAGCCAACGACCACACTGCCAGGATTTATCATTGCAAGTTTATCAATTCTAACCATGTATTTTTTGATGCATTATAAATTAAAAATTGGTAAAAAATTAAATTCTGATGCGATTATTGCCGATGCTATGTGTACCAAATCTTGTTTATATCTATCGGTAATCTTATTAGTTTCAAGTGGTTTATACATGATTTTCCGAATTGGATATATTGATATTTTAGGGTCGTTAGCAATAGCCTGGTTTGCATTTAAAGAAGGCAGAGAAGCCTTTGAAAAAGCAAGCAGCAACCAGTTAAATTGTTGCGGAGATGATAATTTTTGTCAAAAATAAAGTTATTTTTTAAACATTTTACCACTTTTTCTGTTTAAAAATAAAACAACAAACTGGAAAAACATAAAAGCTTAAGCGTGCTTCGGGGTACAGGGTTAATAACAAGGTAATTTTTCTCATAATCATTTTCTTTAACACTCCGGAGCCGCTTATTTATTTAAAGGAGGTTATATGTCTTATTATATCAACAAAACATTAAATACAAATTTTAATGCTGCTGTTTCAAAGGTAAAAGATGCATTACAGGAAGAAGGTTTTGGAGTATTATCAGAAATTGATGTTAACGAAACCTTGAAAAAAAAGCTGGATGTTGATTTTAGAAAATATAAAATACTTGGAGCATGTAATCCACCCAATGCACATAAAGCATTGCTTGCTGAGCCGAACGCAGGTACAATGTTACCCTGCAATGTTGTAGTACAGGAAATGGATAATAATAAAATTGAAGTGGCCGCCATTAATCCCCTAGAATCAATGATGGCCATAGAAAATGATGAATTAAAAAAAATTGCAGGAGACATTAAAGCAAAGTTGGAAAAAGTAATCCAATCACTTTAATCTAAAAAAAAATCTGTATGCTTTACTTAAAGCTTTTACTTTTTGCAGTTGCAATAACTGCAATTATAATGGTAATATACGCTATTAAACGCAAACAAAAAGACAACCGTGATTTCAGCGTAGAAACAGACTCTGAAAAATATAAAAAAATGAAACCCTCATGCACTGTTTTACACAACAAGGATATGAATAAAACATGAGG
>CAZSIC010000183.1:0-3819 GCA_964606845.1 uncultured Bacteroidales bacterium | reverse complement strand
TTGTAATGATCTCATGATTCCTTAGAAGTATTTACTCTACGCGCCCTAAACGGCAACTGGAATTCATACCGCACGTTTTTATAATATTGCATGTAATCCACGAAATCCTTACTCTCTTTCCCCTCATCAACCTCTTGTAGCTTACCCTCATTCTCAAGGCCTCCCTTTACCTCCTCTTCTCTATTCGTTTCCGTGTTCTCCAAGAACGCCTCGGGATCCTCTTCAAATTGCTCCTTCATTTTATCCCGTAGCTTGCGATTAAACTTGATCTGGTCGATGACCTCCTTCGCTTGTTCCTTCTGGACCTTTAACTGCAACCTCGCCGCTTCCTCGTTCAACCGTTCCATTTCCGTCTTATGTAAGTCAAGTCTCCATCGAGTCGTCAACCCTTCCAAGTGCTTCTCGAACTTACAAGGCCCCCGAAGCAATGCTAACTCTTCCGCCGTGATGTCTCCCGCATCCGCCATCAAAGAACTAAGGTAATCATCCTTACTCACCAACGCTCCCGCTCCATCCAAGCCTCCGCCGTCAGAGCGCCCAAATAGTTGGTTCTTAGGGATGATGAGCGCCGAAGAGATGTCCTCTCTCAAGAATTCTAACCACTCTTGAAGCCCCCTCGAGATGTTTGCCGCTTGGTTTTGCATGACCAGCTCCGCATCCTTCCCGAGATAATAAAACTTATTCGCACGGAACTTGTCCAAATAATCAAGCGTTTGCTCGACTTCCTTCTTTCGGGGGATATCATTCGCCGATTTAACCCCCACCGTCATGACTCCCACTTGCGCCAAGCTCTTAAGACAGAAGATCATGGTATTATAATAACACACCGCCGCCGTCCAAACGGGCTCGATCACGCTTAGCCCGCGCATGGAAAACGGTTCGGGCCTCGTTTCCAAGAGATTAATCCTATCATGATGGAAAAGCGTGCTCCGAATCCCTCCTCGAAAGTCCCACTTGCTCTTATCATAATCACCAAACTCATAATGTAAAAAATTTCTCGGAGTCACTTGGTCAGTAGAGAACGCCTTTAACGCAATAGGCCTCTTATTACCCTTGTAAGGGTCTTTCATGGTTAGATCCGTGTCGCCGGGAAACTTTAACACCCCGACCCCAAGGCCGGTTTGCCGATCCCGAAATAATTGTTGCGTCCGAAAGGAGAAAAAGTCCACCTCATCCATCCATTTACGGATCTCGGGCTTAGGCACGGGATCTGCATTTAACCCCGCATCAATGGGAACAAAATCATACCCGTTGCGATAGATGTCCCTTGCCGTCCCGAAGGTCGCTCGATACGCCCAACCAAGGCGGTATTGTGTCATCGGAACGATGTATTGGAGGGGGATCCTTCCCGCATCCGACCACGCATCGCCACTACTCGGAGCAGACATGAAGTCCGCATCAGGCATGTAAATCTCCGCCATGTCCGATTGTAAGTTAACTACATTTTCCACGTCCTTCTGAGCCACTTCCGCCCTCTTAGTTCCTTGCTTGGTCATGGCCTTCTCGGTCACGTTAATGAGGTTCTGATAATAATCTTCGCTTGTTTTTAGGTTCCCAAATCCGTGTTTATCCTTCGCCGCCTCCCTCCGTTTCTTCATGTCCTTCTTGGTAAATTGTCCATTTTCCGCTCTCGGCATTCTACACCCCTCTCTCTACGATCACGTTTAAGTCTTGATCTAAAATCTGTTTCTTGAGCACGTGAATGGAATCCTTAGAAAGACCTCGAATCCCCTCAAACACGCGTCGTAAGCGTAAGTGGTATAGGTTCCAATCATAACGCCCGGGAAGCATGTTAGTCCTCCTCCCCCTTCGCTCCCGCGGGCTCGGGAAATCCCACCTTCTTAAGGGAAGTATTCCCCCGAAAGCCCATCGGGTGTCCATCGCGTTCCATGACCTTGACGGCGTCCTTGCGTTCCTTGTTCTTGACATCCATCGCATGTTCCATGAAGGCCTTATCTAATTCTTCTCTAAAGTCGATTATTTTTTTCATTTTATCTTCCTCCGCACGCTAAACACGTGCTCTTCCGACTCGAAGCCTATATATCCGAGGCCATCCTTGAGAGTAATTGCGTTGCACGCTTCCCCTAATTCAAAAGCCTTGAGGATGGCCCTCTCAAGATGTACGCACGCTCTCGCATAGGACGCTTCTACATGTTTGGTATTGGATAAGGTTCTTTCCTTTATCCGCTTCCCGCGCCCATGTTCTCCAATGTTAAGCGTATCCCGCATGTTCTCGGAATGTAGTTTAGTATTCCCACACTCACACACGAGCAATGAATTCGGGTGTGAAGCACCGCAATGGAAACACTCCCACGAGCCTTCTTTTCTATTTTCTCTTATCATGTTTAAACCTCTTATATAGGTATTAGATGTCCAAGTATTTAAAAACATGGGTTTGTACGTGATGGGATCACGAACGTATTTACTGGTTAATACAATAGAAATATAAGCGAACGCGTATTATCTAATGATGGGGAAACATGCCTTCGAGTCGCTTTTGTGGGGCTGACATCGGGCATCTCTTTCCTTCCCAAGCCCGTTAAAACAAGATAGGGTTCCATCCTTTTTTCTTTCTCATTCTTTACTAAAAAGAAGGCGAGTGACATTTGTCACACGATCTATTAAGGGATTAACATCATGTCACTCAATGTATGACATTTGTCAGACGATCGTGTGACGATCGTCACACTCAGCACTCGAACACGTATTCCTTCTTTCGCTTCTTGACTCCCGCAAGCTCCTTACTCCCTTGATGCTCAAACACTTTCACGCCTTTAGGATCTTCCTTTCCCTCTTCCTTGGAACGATCTTCTAACTCCTCCAAGAGCACCCCATAAGAAGATGCCGTGATCGGCCTCTTAAGATATTCAAATTCACTATTTGCCAAGGCGTCCGCCGCATCATCATTCGCAGGGGAAGGCCATTGTCGTAATTCCTTCACTAACTCACTCCCTTTTAGCTTCTCCAAGAATAACACTTGCTCATTCACTAACGGGGCATTTAAGCGGTTCTCGATGCGTACCTCCTTGTTCCCTTTTGAATGTACCTCGATGAAGGTAGCAAGCGAGGGAATCAAGTTCGGAAGTCTCCCATCCACCACCTTCTTACGAACCGTGTTCGGAAGATGTTTCGCAAGGATGTCGGAAGGTAAGCGGAACTCCACGCGACTACGGGCCATCTCAAGGAAGTCATCGCCCCCGCCTTGTTTCTCGACAACGATCTCGCAATAGATCGAGGGATACATGGCCTTGAAGTGAATGAGGAAAATGAGTACCTTAATGAGTAAGCGTTCGAGCGTGATCTTGGCCGTGAAGTCCTCAATGACCGTCCGCTTCCCATCATTGCGATTCCTTAGCGAGATGGGGCAACCCGTAAAATCGGAGGACGTGTTCTGAGTAGTGGCCCTATCAATACTAATGATGCACGTATCATAATGCTTCTCTGTAGGTGTATCCAAGGCCTTGATGAATTGGAGTTTCCATCTCCCGATCTCCACGGGGTGCGGATTTTGCATGAAATCCCCGAACCACACCTCTTCCCCGACGTGTTTTCGCACTTTCGCAAGGTCTTCCTTGTCCTCTTTCAAATCTTGCTCATACGTGTCCACCTTCGGGTGCGTAAACATCTCAGGGCATAACAACTCTCCCGCCGCCTCATCCTCCCAGATGCCCCGCATGTAGCGCACGTAATCGGGTTCATCCTTGAACTTGTCATGGACGAAGTCATAGAAGTCTCCCTCAAACTTGCGGGTACCCGTAAAGGACCATTTATCGGGTTGGATGCCGTAGAGCGTGATATTAAAGTGTAGCTCATGGGACT
>CAZSIC010000182.1:0-3831 GCA_964606845.1 uncultured Bacteroidales bacterium | reverse complement strand
GAATTTTTTGAGCTTACTCTGATTGCATCACCGGAAGAGGGAGGAACCGTTGAGGAAGAAGGAGAATACCCTGAAAGAGGAATTGTAGAGCTGACTGCTACTCCAAATGAAGGATATTTATTTGAAAACTGGACTGATCCGGATGAAAATATTCTAAGTAATGAAGAAGAGTACTTGTATACCATGGCAAATGAGCCTACTACCCTGAAAGGAAATTTTGTACCAGCTGACTATGAAATTAATGTTTCTATTTATCCTGAGAGTGCGGGTGATGTTATAATACAACCTGAACAGGATTATTATCATTACGGTCAGGAAATAACTGCTATTGCCGTTCCAGAAGAAGGTTATAATTTTGATGGATGGGCTGAAAACGAAAGCGATACTCTTATATTTGAGATGCCTGCACATGATGTAATGCTAAATGCAACCTTTAGCCTTGTATCCTATGAATTAAACATTGCACAAAACCCTCCAGGAGCAGGATGGGTTACAGTGTCTCCCAACCAAAGCAGTTATTATATGGGTGATGAAATAACATTAATTGCTTATACATACCAGGGATATGAATTTGAAAACTGGACTGATGACGAAAATAACATAATTAGCGAACAAGATTCCATTGTTTACACAATGCCAGAAAAAGATATTACGCTAACCGCAAACTATATTAGTACAGTCTCAGCTAAAAATATAACAAATTCAGAATTTAAAATTTATCCTTTGCCTGCCCGGAATGCATTGAAAATTGAATCGAATGAAATGATCAAAAGAATAAGGCTTATAAACATTTCGGGTAACGTGATATTAGATAAAATGGTTGAAACTAAACAAAAAGAATTAAATGTTATGAATATAAAAACAGGGCTGTACATCTTAGAAATACACACTAACAGAGATGTTAATAATAAACGAATCCAGATAGTTAGATAGAAGTACTAAAAGAAATTTATCCGCAATAGTGTTCTAAACATGGGTTCTTCAACTTTGTATTTTTTGCGGTAAGCCAGGGCTTTTGCCATTAAGTCAGGTGATGGGGCTGTTTCAATAGAATTAAGCACATTATTCCTTTTGGAAGTTTCTAGCTCAACCAACCGGGTAAGATTCTCTTTTCGAATGGTAGGGCTCACATAAAACATAGGATGAATAACACTATCATCTTTTGAAATAACACCTTCTGCTAAAGCAATTTGATACAATTCTGTATTGGGAATAATGCGAATACCTTCGGTAATATGAACCATATCTTCATGCGATATATAGCGATCAATAAAATCAAATGTTTCAAGAATTGTTTCTTCGGTTTCGCCGGGCCCTCCAAACATAAAGAACCACATAGTAGGCATATCATATTTACGAATAATATGAGTACACTCAATAAGTTTGCTTTTGGTAAAATTTTTACGATAAGATTTAATCATTGTCTCTGAGGCCGAATCGGCAGTACAATCAATTTGGGAAAAACCCGCTTGTTTCATTAAATTAATAAGTGTATCAGTTACCATCCCAGGATTTACACCCATAGTTCGTAATTTGAGTTTTAAGTTTCTCTTAATAATCTCCTGACAAATATTGATTGCATGATTTAGAGGGGTATTAAAAACTGAATCAACAAATTCAAATGAAACTCCCGGTATTCTCTTACTCACTTCTTCAATTTCATCTACAATATCATGAACCTCTCTAAACCGGTATTGATTTCCTTCAACTGCAGGATACGAACAATAAATACATTTGTGAGAACATCCTCTCTTAGTTTGCACGGGATAACTTCCTCGTGTATTATAAGGGTTATAATCTAAAAATAAATCGATATTTGCCCGGGGTATATTTAATTGATTATTATTATTTTCTTGATTTTCTTTAATTTTCTGATTTCTAGAAATAACATTTACAAGAGAAAAATTTTTCTGGTTTTTTTCAAGATAAGTTAAAAGTTCGGGAAATTTATATTCAGCCTCACCAATAATACCATAATCAGCATTAAAAAAAACGAGTATTTGTTTTGGAGCAATACTAAATCCACTACCGCCAAGAATTAAAGGCCCTTTAAAATTTTCTTTTACAGGATTTATAATCTCAGTTTTTATTTTTTCGAGATACCATTGGCAACGCCGCATGGTTACATTATCAATGTTTCGCAATCCCACTCCTACAAAATCAGGGTTAAATCCCTTAATAGTATCGATCAATTGATTATTTGATTGAAAAGCAGCATCAAAAACTTTTACATCATATACATTTTTAATAGCCGAAGCAACAAGTGCAATACCTAATGGCGCCACAGGATATGGCTGTGTTTCTATATTTGAATTGATGATTAATACTTTTTTCATGACTAAAACTGATCATCAAAAATAAAAAACAGATTTTTAAAAGTACATGATGAACTTAGATATTTAAGATTTTAAAAATCTTTCTCATTTAATAAGCACGCAAATTTTTTCCCTCAATAAAATTGATAAAAGATTTATTCACCACTTTGTTTCCTCCTGGAGTTGGATATTTTCCAGTAAAATACCAGTCGCCGGTATCATTAGGGCAAGCATCATGTAAATTCTCGATGGTTTGAAAAACAATCTCAACTTCTGCATTAGTACTTTTAGATTTAAGCATTTCGGCAATCTTAGCAGAAATTTCTTCGGGAGTAAAAGGCTTGTAAATTTCTTTCACATAATTTACAATTTGCTCTTTTGGTAAGTTTTCCTGTGCTTTTGATTTTTTATATACCTCATTGATAATATTTTCATTGCCCGATTCTTTAAGCAAAGCAATAGCAGCTCTAAAAGCAACAAAATCACCCAGCTTAGCCATATCAATACCATAACAATCGGGGTAACGAATCTGTGGCGATGATGAAACAACAATAATTTTTTTGGGCTTTAAGCGGTCAAGAATTCTTAAAATACTCTCTCTCAGTGTAGTTCCTCTTACAATGGAATCATCAATCACTACCAGGTTGTCAATATTTTCGCGTACAGTACCGTATGTAATATCATAAACGTGCCCCACCAGGTCGTTTCTTCCTTTATCCTGAGCAATAAAAGTTCTTAGTTTAATATCTTTTATGGCAATTTTTTCAACCCTTATTTTTTTCGACATAATTTTGTCGTACAATTGCTCAGTCAATTTGCTGCCCAGCTTTAATATTTCCTTCCGTTGTTCTTTTAGCAGATAATTTTTAAGCTCGTCAACCATCCCATAAAAAGCTGTTTCTGCGGTATTTGGGATAAAAGAGAATACCGTATTTTCCAGATCATGATTAATGGCTTTTAAAATCTGTGGAGCCAGCAATCTACCTAATTGCTTCCTTTCCTGATAAATATCTTTATCACTTCCACGGGAAAAGTAAATTCTTTCAAAAGAACAAGAGCTTCTTTTTTGAGGTACTCGTATTTCTTTATTAAGAACTCTACCGTCTCGTTTTATGATTAAAGCATCGCCGGGTGTTATTTCTTTTATCGAATCGGCATCAACATTCATAACTGTTTGTATTACAGGCCTTTCCGAAGCAACAACTACAATTTCTTCGTCTTTATAGAAATATGCAGGCCTAATTCCCCACGGATCGCGCATAACAAAAGCATCTCCATGTCCTATCATTCCTCCGATGGTATATCCGCCGTCCCAGTCCCTGCTTGCTACTTGTAATACTTTTCCTAAATCAAGGTTTTGTGCAATAAGCGAAGAAATTTCTTTATTGCTTATCCCTTCGTTTTTATATTGCCTAAACAGGTATTGATTTGCTTCGTCCAGAAAATGGCCTACTTTTTCCAGTACGGTAACCGTATCAGAATATTCTTTGGGATGTTGTCCCAGATCAATGAGGAC
>CAZSIC010000181.1:0-3899 GCA_964606845.1 uncultured Bacteroidales bacterium | reverse complement strand
GATTTGAACCTGCGACCTTCTGGACCCGTTGTTGAAACAACCGATATAAAGTTTAATGGCAAATATGTAAATTTTGGGGAAATATCAGCAGATACTTTAGTAACAGCAAGGTTTGATTTTAAAAATACAGGTTCAAATCCATTAATTATTTATCATGTAAATCCCGATTGCAGTTGTACAGATTTTTATTTAAGTAACGATGCTATAAAACCTGGCGACAGTGCATATATTGAATTAGTTTTAAATACCGAAGGTAAATTTGGGCATCAAAAAATATATGCAGTAGTAGAAGCAAACACTGAGGCTAAATTGTACAAATTAACCTTAGAGGCTGATATTCAATAAAAATTTTTGTTACCTTGTTTCTTTGATTCAAATAAACTTATAACTGGAAAAAAATAAAATTTTTTTCAAAAAAGTTATCAACACCCATTTCCCGCTTAGCGTTAAAATATGCCCGGTTAGGGTTAAAAAAGAGTAAAAAATACCCCAATTAGCAAATTTTAAACTACGAACAAAACTGGATGTGTTATAAAACATATAACGGGGGGGGTAAATATAAAATTTATAACTACTTTCGTATTTGTAATTACAAAAAATGGTGCTGCAGCACTTTAATTATTAACTAAAAAATTTATTATTATGAAAAAGAAATTAATTATTGGAGCTATTTTTTTAAGTACATTATCTTTTACTTTCTCTGCATTTTCAAATGATAATGATAATGATTGTATTGAGCCTGAAATGGAATGTAGATGGGCAACACGTGAAACTTCATCAGGATGGGAAGCTATTTGTATAGAAACAGGAGTTGGGTATATATGCACTTGTGGCTCAGTGAAGCAATATTAATAGTTATTAATAAAAATACGTAGGCTTTATTTATATACATTATTCTTATGTTAAAATTAAATCATCTCATAGTTTTTGTAATAGTTATATTAATTTTTAGTTGTAACAATAAAGATGCTGGAAACTCAATTAATAAAGTTGTTGAGCTAAATATTAAAACAGCAGAATTAATTGAAATGGAGGATATAATAGAGAATGTGCGTTGTATTAAATTGGAAAATATATCGCCTGCTTTTTTTAATGATTGCTGGAAAATAAGGTTGTATGATAAATATATTTATATATATTCATTAACTGATTTTGCCGTTTATATATTCTCTAAAGATGGGAAATATTTAAATAAATTAAACACTAGTAGCAAAGGTAGTTTGACAATGCCGGTTGATATATTGTTAAATAAAAGCAAAAATGAGTTATGGGTTATTAATGATCGGAGGACACTAAATTTTTATTCTTTAGATGGTAGTAAATACCTTGGAAATATAGAACTCCCTTTCGAAACTACAGCCATAAGCTGTTATGATGATGATAAATTTTTACTTTATGATGGAAATTTTAATGCAGAAATACCTGGTTACATTGTTTTAACCAAACTTATTGCAGGTTCGAAACCAGTTTTTTTTGCCAAAAAAAACAAAGAAAAGAAATTTATTAGTTATATACCTCCAACACTTTTTACTAAAACCAAACATAATATCATTTATACATTATTACCCCTAAATGATACGATATATATATCAAATCCGGATTTGGACGAAACTTTTAAACCTCTTTATTATCTAAATTTTGAAGATGACTTTTTAAATGAAGAAAAATGGCCTGTGAGAGGTTATACTGATAAGGAATATGCAGAAATGATGAAGTCGGCGAAATACATTTATAGCATTAATAGTTTCTACAGTGCTAACGATAAGATATTTTTTAAGACTAAAGGGAAGGATTCATTATATTTTATGATAAATACCATAACAAATCAATTATTTACTTTTAATAAGCTAATAGATGATCTGCATACAAGGACTCCGGCTACATCGATACAAGGAAGTCTGGGGAACGACATTTTTTTTATTTTTGATGCAAAATATTTGATAAATCATTATAAGCAAAAGGGAATAAAAACGAGTTACCCTGAAATAGAAAAAACAGTAAAAAATTTGAGTGAAAATGATAATAAAGTCATTTTTATTTGTACAGTTAAATAATAAACCCTATGAAGATAAAGATATTAAGAAGATTCATTATAATCGGGATAATTCTCCCGGCAATTTTTGTATCATGTACTTATGAAGGGAAAGATAATTGTTATTTAATTAATGATGATATTATAAATGTTGAAGCCCAAAAAATAAAAGCAAGCGAATTACTTGGTAATAACATTAAATATATATCGCTTGATAGCATTGGGGCTAATAAAATAGGAAGGGTAAATAAAATTGTTAAACGAAATAAGCATTTCTATATTTTATCGGATGACAAAAGGATTTTTCAGTTCGATGATGCAGGTAAATTTATTTCATTACTGAATAAACCTGGTAAAGGACCTGATGAATATTCACGCATTGAAGATTTTGATATCTATATGGTAAATGGTAAACCTCAATTGTGGTTATCGGATTTTTCGAAAATAAAAATATTTAAATATAGTAATGAGTGGAGGCTAGATAGTGTAATCAATTTTCCTTTCGTGGTCAATAAGTTTATACGATTAAGTAATGGGAATATTTTATTAATGACAGGACAGAACGAAAAAACATTAACATTAGTTGATGCTAAAGGTAAAATAATTAAAACTTTTCTCGAAAAGTATATCCCTTTTTTAACATTAAAATCTGTGCAATTTATAAGTAATGATTCGTTGATTATATTCCCCCTCGGCGTTGCAAATGAATTTGTTAGCTTTAATCAAAAAACAGAAGAATTTACTTTTGGCAATTATGTTAAATCAAATGATTTAATTTCAAAAAAAGATTTGTTTGAGCTATACAAACAAAAAGGCTTTGATTTTTATGGCGATCTGAAAGACAAAACATATGTAAATAATATTCGATTTTTGAAGAACAAAACAATCATACAATATAGTAAAAGAGGAGAGCGGTATATAACTGTAGTAAACAAAAATAAAGATGTTAGATGCGGTAAGTTTTTGCCAAACTCAACCATTATTGATGATATAACCACTCAACAAAATCCAAAGTATTTTACAAGCTTTTTATATGGTGATAGCAAAAATAGTATAATCTTACTAAAATACCCTGAATCTATAAATGATGGAATAGCCATTATAGATATTTCTTAAATATAAGCAGATGAATTTTAAAGTGAAAATATTGTTGGTTTTACTTTTTTGTATATTATTATTTGTCATTGGTTTTTTATATACAAAAAATCAAAAGTTAATGCAGGCTCGACAAGAATATTTAAGTAAAATGAATGAATTGGAATTTAAGATTGATGATTTGAAGCAAATTCGTTTAATGGAAATTCAATCCGAAAAGTCGGAGGTAGATAATTTTAAAATAATAGATAAAGATAATGCCCTTAAGGATTTTATTGGGGTAATTGAAGATGATGTTCTTATTCTTAGGATTTTTGAAAACTCATGCTTGCCCTGTATAGAAGAGAACTTGGCAACTCTAGACACTCTTGTAAATAATAAGCCAATAATTATTTTGGGTAATTTTTATAATTATGCAGCTTATACCTTTTTTATAGAGCAATATAACCTAAAAAATTGCTATTTTTTAGAAAATAATTCAATCATTAATACTCCTGTTGAGACAAATGAAATAATGTATTATTTTTTAATCAATGAACAAATGGAAGTTTACAAAGTTCATATCCCGATAAAATGGGATTTTGAATACACTCTTAAATATTTAACCTATATAGATAGATTTTGATATTGTTAGAAAAAAAGCCATCAATACCCATTTCCCGCTTAGCGTTAAGATATGCCCGGTTAGGGTTGAAAAAGAGTAAAAATTGCCCAAACACACAAAATTTAAATTACGAACAAAAACAAACATGTTATAAAACATATAACGGGG
>CAZSIC010000180.1:0-4132 GCA_964606845.1 uncultured Bacteroidales bacterium | reverse complement strand
AGAGTATTTTCCTCTTTACTATATTGGAAAGTTATCAAACTCACCATTTAAGATTGGCAGACAATCGGAAAAATATCAATACCAGGATTTAATGATCAATATTGGCAAGAACCATTCGGTTGAATATCTTGTTGATCAGATAAAACATTATTTAACCATCATAAATCAATAAATTATGAATCATAAATTTGTTGGAACAGGTGTTGCAATTGTAACACCATTTAAAGATAATTTGGAAATTGATTTTGAAGCATTGGAAAAACAAATTGAGCATTTAATTTCCAATAATGTAAACTATCTTGTTGTACTTGGAACTACCGGCGAGTCGGTTACACAAGCTGATGAAGAAAAATTAGATTTGGTAAATTTTATTAAACGGCAGGTAAATGACCGGGTACCGATTGTTTTAGGCATAGGAGGTAATAATACTGCCTCTATTTTAAAAAAAATTCATCATACCGATTTCAATCAAATTGATGCAATTTTGTCTGTTGCCCCATATTATAATAAACCAAGCCAGGAAGGACTTTACCAACATTTTAAAGCCATTTCAGAAGTATCGCCCGTTCCGGTAATTTTATATAACGTTCCAGGGCGAACAGGTTCTAATATTCAAGCCAAAACAACTTTACGGCTGGCACATGATTTTAAAAATATTGTTGCCATAAAGGAAGCGTCAGGAAATTTTTCTCAAGCCATGGAAATTGTAAAAAATAAACCATCGGATTTTATTGTTGTTTCCGGCGAAGATGCCTTAACCCTTCCTTTGATGTCAATAGGAGTATCTGGCGTGATTTCTGTTGTAGGCAATGCTTTTCCCAAAGAGTTTTCAACAATGGTTCAGCTTGCATTGAATAATAATTTTACCGAGGCAATGGAAGTACATTACAAACTTTTAGAGCTGATTGACCATTTATTTATTGAAGGAAATCCTGCTGGAGTTAAAGCTGCATTAGCAAATATGGGCATTATTAAAAATAACCTCCGACTCCCGCTGGTGCCTGTAAGTGATGAAACAAACCATAAAATTGCAGACTTAATTAAAAAAATTCAGCAGTAATATAATTATGGTCTGAAATTTGATATTTAATTTTTTGTTGCCAATTTAAATTCCAATAAGATGAAAAAGATATTATCTATTTTCACTGTAGTAACTTTATCTTTAATAATAACTTTTTGCTCTCCCAAAAGGCAGGTACAAAGAATTTCTACCGACGAATCCATTGATTTAAGTGGCCGCTGGAATGATACAGATTCCAGAATGGTTGCTAATGATATGATTAATCAACTTTTACATGATCAGTGGATCGATTATTACAATGCCAAAAACCCAAACAAACGTCCGATTTTAATTGTAGGGTTAATTAGAAATAAAAGTCACGAACATATTGATGCAAATACATTTATAAAAGATATTGAAAGGGCTATAATTCAAAATGCTTCTGCCAGGTTAGTTCAGGCAGGCAGTAAGAGAGATGCCTTAAGACAAGAAAGAATGGATCAACAAAATTTTGCTTCATCAGAAACGGCAAAAAACTGGGGGCTTGAACTGGGTGCCGATTATATGCTTCAAGGTACGATTAGTTCAATTGTTGATGCCTATAAAAAAGAAAAAATTGTTTTTTACCAGATAAATCTTGAATTATCACATCTTGAAACCAATGAAATTGTTTGGATTGGCGAAAAGAAAATCAAAAAATATATTAGCAATTAAACAATTTAAAATGACCTTAGGGTCATTTTTTTAATAATATTTTAAATGAAGATTTTTTTACTAAAACATAAGAAATATATCTTCATCTCTTTTTTGTCTTTAATCATCACCGGATGTGCTACTTATTATGCTCAAACTGTTGATTTTCAAAACTACATATTAAATGGTAATTTTAACAAAGCAAACAGTTGGTTAGAACAAAATAAGAAAGAAGCAACCGGAAAAAATCAACTTTTATATTATTTAAACAGAGGATATGTATCCTGGATACTTCAAAATTACAATGAAAGCAATTTCTATTTTACCAAAGCTGAACATATAATTGAAGATTACATAAAGAATTATTACCTTGAAGCCCTCACACTTGTATCGAACCCAAATGTAAAACCTTACCAGCCAGAAGATTTTGAAACGGTAATGGTTAATTATTTCATGGCCATGAATTATATTTATATGGGAAAATATGATGATGCCATTGTAGAATGCAAACGTATAAACATAAAACTTAACCAGTTAAACGATAAATATAAAGATCATAAAAACAGATACCAGCGCGATGCTTTTGCCCATACTCTAATGGGCATTCTTTATGAAATCGATCATGATTATAACAATGCTTTTATTGCTTACAGAAATGCACTTAATGTATATGAAACCGATTACAAAGAGTATTTTAATATTGCTGTTCCCCGGCAATTAAAAAAAGATTTATTAAGAACCGCTTATCTTACCGGATTTTATGATGAAGTAGCCTATTACGAAAAAAAATTTGGAACAAAATATAACTACACTCCTAATGAAAAAGGAGAATTAGTATTTTTCTGGTTAAACGGATTTGGGCCATATAAAGCAGAATCGAGTATTAACTTTGTAAAAGTGCCACATCAAAAAAAGGGTTATATTACCCTTGTCAATGATGAACACAATTTATCTTTCCCATTATATATTGGCGATAAATCTTCTAAAGAAAAAAAAGCCTTTGAAGAATTACGTTTTTTTCGTGTTGCTTTTCCAAAGTATGTAGAACGCCCCCCTGTTTTTAAAAATGCACAGATAATTCATGCATCAAAAAATTATAAGTTAGAACTTTTGCAAAATATCAATGATATTGCTTTTAAGTCATTAAAAGACCGCATGGTACGTGAAATGGCAAATGCCATTATGCGCCTTGCAACCAAAAAAGCTTTGGAGATGCTTGCAGATGAACATGACCAGGGATTAGGAACGTTGCTAAATATTGTAAATACCCTAACAGAAAAAGCTGACACTCGTAATTGGCAAACACTACCCTACTCTATCTCATATTGCCGACTGCCTTTAAATAAGGGCAATAATAAACTGGTTTTAAAAACCAATTCGCCTCGGGCAGGAACAAAAACACAAACCTTTAATTTTGAAGGAAAAAAGGGAAAAATACATTTTCATTCTTACCACACCATAGCTAGCTATAATAAACAACAATAAAAACCTTCGAAAAGACAACTTCCGAAGGTTTTTGATATTTAATTGTTTTATTCTAAATCATGCATTTGCCTGTACTTTACCGTGGCAATTTTTATATTTCTTCCCACTACCACAAGGGCAAGGTTCATTTCTTCCTACTTTCTTTTCTACACGAACAGGCTGTGCTTTTTGCTTTTTATCTTCTTGTTCACCACCTGCCTGATCGGGCCTGCTGGTTTGATATTTGCTGTAATCGGTTTTTCTCCTCTTTTCTGCTTCACGAACCTGGTCCGGATCTTGAATTGGTATATGGCCTTTTACCAACGTAGCAACAACATCACGACTAACCTTATCAATCATCGTTTTAAACAATTGGAACGATTCAAATTTATAAATCAATAAAGGATCTTTTTGTTCGTAGGTAGCAGCCTGTACTGATTGTTTCAAGTCATCCAATTCGCGCAAGTGCTCTTTCCACGCCTCATCGATATGAGCTAGAATTGCTGATTTCTGGTATGATTTAACCAAATCGCGGCCTTCTGTTTCGTATGATTTTTTTAGATTAGTTATTACCTGGAGCGTTTTTGCACCATCGGTAATAGGTACTACAATATTTTCATAAGTATGTCCGCTTTTTTCGTATACATCTTTAATTACAGGATTTGCTTGTTTTGCAATTCCTTCTTCTTTTCTTTTATACGTTTCCAGAACAACTTTATAAATCTTATCGATTAATACTTCGCCATTTTCTTTTAAGAATTCTTCTTCACCAAATGGTGGTTCAATGGAAAAAGTACGAAGCAACTCAAATTTTAATCCTTCAAAATCAGCATTATCCTGATATTCGTAAACAGCATTTTCACAAACATCCGACATCATGTTGGCAATATCAACACCCAACCGTTCACCATGTAAAGCATTTCTTCGTTTTTTATAAATTACTTCACGTTGTGAATTCATCACATCATCATATTC
>CAZSIC010000179.1:0-4257 GCA_964606845.1 uncultured Bacteroidales bacterium | reverse complement strand
TTCCAGTTCAAATTCATCAATTAAAAAATCATTGACTTTAGCTATAATTTCCTGATTCTCCATATTTTACTATAAATCCTCCCGTTAATAAGTTATTTTACTTTTTTTACAATTAAGGTTGAATTTGTTCCTCCAAAACCAAACGAATTAGACAAAAATAAATCAATATTATGATTTTTTATAGTTTTTGAAGCAATTTTTAATTTAGCTGAGTACTCATCAGGATTTTCAAAGTTTATATTTGGAGCTACAAAAGAATTTTGCATCATTAGCATTGAGTAAATTAATTCACTGGCTCCACCCATCCACATTTCATGTCCTGTCATTGATTTTGTAGAGCTTACCCATGGTTTGGATTTACCAAAAATTTTGTCAATGGCTTGTGCTTCGTTTAGGTCACCAACAGGGGTAGATGTTGCATGTGCATTGATATAATCAACTTGTTTGTCTTTTATATTGGCATCTTTTAGAGCCATTTCAAGCGATTTGGCTGGACCTTCTATATTAGGGACTGATATATGATCTCCGTTTGAAGAGAATCCATAGCCGATTACTTCGGCTAAAATTGTTGCGCCTCGTTTAATAGCCGACTCATAACTTTCAAGAATCAATGTTGCAGCACCACCGCTGGGAACCAGTCCGTCGCGGTCGCGGTCGAAAGGGCGACAGGCTTTTTGTGGTTCATTTTCGCGTACTGAAAAAGCACTTAATCCATCGAAACTTCCCATTGAGTGATAATTAACTTCCTGTCCACCACCACAAATGATAATATCTTGTAAACCGCTTCGGATAAAATAATATCCCATGCCTATAGAGTGAGAACCGCTTGCACAGGCTGCACTAATGGTAAGATTGATTCCACGTAATCTAAAAATAGTTGATAAATTCATGGAAATGGTTGAATTCATTGATTGGAATATGGCTCCTGAACCTAAAAGGGTAGTATCTTTTTTTTCTTTTAATAAATCATATGATTCAATAACAGACTTTGCCGAACTGTCGTTTCCATATAATATTCCCACATCAACTTTATCTAAAAAATCCTGATCTATTTTTGCTTGTTTAAGTGCTTCAATTGTAGCTACATAAGCATATTCGCCTTCTTCGGCTAATCCAACTCGTTGGCGGCGTTTTAATTCACCTTTTAAATTAGGTTGATCAATAATTCCGGTTAGCGCTGAACGAAAACCCATTTTTTTTCTTTCAGGGTCAAATCCAATTCCTGAGCGGCCGTTATATAATGAGTTATTAACTTCTTCGATGTTTTTCCCAATGGTAGAATAAATTCCCATTCCTGTAATTACAACTCTGTTCATATATATATATTGTGTTGTATTTTAATTAAAGTGTTTTATCAATTAAGTATATAATCCTCCATTTACAGAAATAACCTCACCCGTAACATACGATGCTTTTTCTGAAGCTAAAAATGCAACTACTTCGGCTACTTCTTCCGGATTTCCAAATCTGGCCATTGGAATCAATCGTTTATGTTCTTTTTCGTCCATATCTTTTGTCATGTCTGTTTTAATAAATCCGGGAGCTACACAATTTACAGTTACATTTTTTTTGCCTACTTCCTGTGCTAAAGCTTTACTTGCAGCTATTAAACCACCTTTGGCAGCCGAATAATTAGTTTGTCCGGGTAAACCTTTTATCCCTGATAATGAAACTATATTTACAATTCTGCCATATTTATTAACAATCATATCCTGAATCAAGGCTTTTGAAATAAAATAAAAACTGTTTAGATTGGTTTTTAAAACATCGTGCCAATCTTCGTCTTTCATCCACATAATTAGCGCATCTTTTCTTATGCCCGCATTGTTTATCAGAACTTCTATATGTGATTCAGGGTTTCTTTCTTTCCAGTCTTCAAATGCAGCTTTTATATCGTTATGATCTGATACATCAAATTTCATTAACTCGCCACTTCCTCCATTTTCTTTCATTTGGTTGAGTGTGTTCAAAGCTTCTTTTTCATTGCTTCGATAGTTAATTAATACATGATATCCCATTTGAGCTAACTTGATACAAATGGCTTTCCCAATTCCTCTTGACCCTCCTGTAACTAATGCAAATTTCATGGTATTATTATTTAATTTTGTTAGGCCTGTTTTCAATTAAATATTGTTTAATATTTTCTATATGCGGGTAAATAGGTGCATCTTCAGAAAATTTAGGGACAATATTTCGCATTTCATTATACAACTTTTTGGAAGTTGCTGATAATTTATCTTTAAAATTCATATAATCTATTACCTGAAGTAAACTAATATATTCAATAGCTAATACTTCAAAAGTGTTTTCTACAACTTTTTTTGCAATTAATGCAGCATTGGTTCCCATGCTAACAATATCCTGATTATCGTTATTATTGGGAATGCTGTGGACATACATAGGGTTCGATAACATTTGATTCTCGGCAGTTGTTGATGTAGCTGTGAATTGTGCAGCTTGCATACCAAGATTTAAACCTAATGTTCCTAAATTGACAAAAGGAGGAAATTTGTCGTTTAACTTATTGTTATAAAGGTAGTTTAATTGTCTTTCAACAAGCATTGACATTTTGGTTGTAACAATTTTTAATTTATCCATTTCCAGCGATACATAATCGCCATGAAAATTACCACCATGGAAAACATCTATATTTTCACTGTCAATTATTGGATTGTCGTTAACCGAATTAATTTCGTTAATTAAAACTTTTTCAACATTTTTTAAAGTCTCGTAAACAGGCCCTAATACCTGAGGTACACAACGCAATGAATAATATTCCTGAACTTTATCTTTTATCAATCCAACCTGAATATTACCATTATACAGATGTTCCGAGCGTTTTTTGATTAATTTACTATCCTCAACCATTTTGCGCATTTCTGAAGCAATAAGGTTTTGCCCTTTGTGTAACTTAACCTGATTTAATTCTTTAGAAAAATGGTCGTCATATGATTCAACGACTTCATTAATTACGGTTGATGAAATAACCGACCAGTTTAAAAGATTTTTAGCATAAATAAGGTTTATAATACCAATACCTGACATACAGGAAGTACCGTTAATTATCGCTAATCCTTCCCGCATATATACTTTAAGAGGTGTTAAATCATTTTCTTTGAATACTTCATGGGTAGGTTTGTATCCTTCTTTATACCAAACTTCGCCTTCGCCAATTAGATTAAGGGCCAGATGTGCTAACTGCACCAGGTCTCCGCTGGCTCCAACACCACCATGTTCAAATATCTTGGGGTAAATATCTAAATTAATTAAATTTTTTAAAAGATGAACTGCATCGGGGTGAACACCAGAAAAACCTTGCATAAAGGTATTAAGCCGGGAAAGCATTAAGGCTTTTACATGTATATTGGAAATGGTATTTCCCGAACCAGCAGCATGACTTCGAATAAGATTGTACTGTAAATCTTTTTGATCTTTCTCACTGATCTTATATTGAGCCATAGGCCCAAAACAGGTGTTAATGCCATAAATTACTTTGTTTTGTGAGAAGTCTTTCAGAAATTCGTAATTTTTTTGGACTTTATTTAATGCTGTTGGGTCAAGGTCTATTTTTTCACCTTCGAAGAGGATTTTATAAAAATCATCAAGAACAAGGTTCTTTTCACCTACTATTATCATTTTTTAATTTGTATTAGTCAATTAAAATAGTTAGTAATCAATTTGTTAATTCAGTATAATCATTTCAAATAGTGCAAATTTAATAAATTGTTTTAATTTTCCTTGGTTTGAAAAATTTTTTAATCAAAAATTACTTTTATCTTTTTTTTATCAAAAACCTGATATTGATTATTAAATTTAATTAGATATTAAGCTTAATTTAAAAGTAAACAATCATCTTTTTTATTTGTTTAAAATTGAAAATTTTGGCATTTAAGTGAATTGAATTATTTTAGTAGGCTGAAATTAAAAAAGATGATGTATAAGGTTTATCAAATAATTATTAAATAAAAATTTATCCTTTAAAAAAAAGTGCATGAAAGAAAAGGATGCTTATATTGATTATGAACCACAGCAACTAGTTTTATATGTTGAAAAAGAAGATGGTTCGTATGGCCCTATTCAAACAGGTTCTTATATATCAAAAAATTATCTGGATGATTTTTGGGCTAAGATGATTAAACTTCGTTTATCATTGCTTGAAAAGTTAAAGAAAAATGAAATTACTCCTGTTTATTATTATAAAATGATTCATGATTTTAATGATCTTGAACTATCAAGAAGGACAGGAATTTCTTTATT
>CAZSIC010000178.1:0-4339 GCA_964606845.1 uncultured Bacteroidales bacterium | reverse complement strand
AATATGTTTGTTTAACCATCTATAAAAAAGTCCGATTAATAAGGGGCCAGACCATCTAATTCATAATAAAATATTTAATGAAGAAATTGAAAAGGAAATAGATATTAATACAATACTTGAAAGATTTCTGTTAAAAAGTGAATATCATACTGATATAGATATTTGGACAAGGGGACCTAAACGATTTATTTATCAGCTATCTGAAAAACATATGGTTATTGATTATACTGGTTTAAGTGATATAGTTGCATTTATTACCAAAGAAATTACAAGCACAGACGGTGAAGTTGGAAATAGAAGGGCAATACATTTTGAAAAGATGGTTGTAGAAGAAATTGAGTCTGTTTTTGGAAATAGTAAAACTTGGATTTGTAGAAAGGAGATCATAGCTGAAAATAATAAAAAAGAAATTGATGCATCCTTTATAATTGATGATTTCTTATTCATAATAGAAGCAAAAGCTGTAAATGTATCATTTGGTTATGATAAAGGCGACAAACGTGCACTAGATTTCAGAACTAATAAAATGAAAAGTGCGATTCAAGAATCAAATGAGAAAGTTGATTTTATGATTAATAATCTGGAAATTCTAAATCCTAAACTACCAAAAAATATTAAGTATCTTGTTCCAATAGTTATTTCATCTTACCCAGAATACATTTGGGAAAAGACTGATGAATTATTTATTTCTGAAAAAGACGGATTACCCAGAGTAATGACAATTGGTGAAATTAAGAAATTGAAAATAATTAATCATCATAAATTAAAGAATAAAAGCTGGGTATTGTCAGTTTAACTATAAAATCTATAATTTTCTGTTAATAACTATATCATTTTGTTAATAATTAATATCTCATTAAATGAGATGTTAATTATTTTTTCGTATCTTTACATTCTGAAATAGTATCAAAATGAATCGTATTAAGGAAATATTAGAAGAAAAAGGTGTAAAACAAACCTGGTTAGCTGAAAAACTAGGTAAAAGTTATAATATGGTTAATTCATATGTACAAAATAGAAGACAACCCAGTTTAGAAGATCTTTATAAAATCGCTAAAATATTAAATGTTAGTGTTTCTGAATTGTTAGAAGATAATCTTCAAGATGAAGAAAATAAAGGGATTGAAAGTTATGGAGAAAACACAGTTATGGTTCCTGTAGTTGGGGATATTACATGTGGTACTCCAATTTTAGCTATTGAAAATATCGAAACGGAAATTCCAGTTTCAGTAGATTTTATAAAAGGTTCTAATAAATATTTTCTACTTAGAGCAATAGGGAACTCTATGAACTTAACTGGAATTAATGATGGAGACTTAGTTCTGGTTAAGCAACAAAGTACAGCAGAAAATGGAGATAGGATAGTTGCATTAATTGATGATGAAGCTACAATAAAAGAGTTTTATCGAACTGAAAATGCAATTATATTAAAACCTAGATCAACAGAAAATAAACACAAACCGATAATATTAACTCAAGAATTTAAAATACAAGGCATAGTAGAAACAGTAATACCAATATGAATATAAATAATAACAATTAAAATTTAGAATAAAATGAAAATTGAAGCAATTAAACCCGGGCCTAAGCCTAAAAAGAAAGATGGTATCCTTGATAAAAGAAGAAGAGATAACAAGAATACGCTAGGTAACAAACCTTCGTTAGAACCAAGCAAATCGACTAAGAAGAAATGATCCATTTCCACCAAAAGGATAAAAATTATAGTATTTTAACCTTTAAGCATGACAGCTATTCAGTTAATAACCGAAAATGACATAATTATTTATAAAAATGCTTACTGGAATAATTATTGAAATAAGTTCTTTGAAATTATAGCCGGGACAAAACCGGTAGATACGTTTTATGTAAAGTGCACATTAGTGTTCCACACGCAGGTTTTGGCTGACGTGTGAAGCGTGATTCCAATTTCACAAATCTGTACACATAATCTCACGAGATGTGTTCCCAGAAATGTGGATAGAGTTACACTTAATTCGACTTCTGTTGTTGCTATCATATTATTGATTAGTGTTAACAAAGTTAAGAATTTAATTCTATTGATGAGTGGCGTTGTGTATTGCGAAAGCGAGAAGCAACTTCAGGTATGTATCTGCCAATAGGTATGCCACGACCGGCTATAATTTATATATATTTTTTATATGGATAATGATTGGTTAAAGTTTAAAAAATACCCGCATATTGGATTACCTTTAAATAAGAAGAAGGATGGGAGTTGGGTAAAGAATTATGTAAAGAATCCTGAAAAAATTGCTACCCACAAATTTGTTCCTTTAATTCACAGGACTATCAATCAAAGAAAATTCAGACCTAATAACAATGCGCCTAAAAATAAGAGTGGCAAACGTATACGTACAGTTGGAGAAAAGAAACAGCGTCAAATTTTCTTTTCATCTCATTTAGATTCAATAATATATGGATACTATAGTTATTTACTTACAATAGCATACGAAGATTATCTAAAAGATAAACCCTATGGTTCAGTTGCAGTAGCGTACAGAAAGATACCAATAGGTGATGGCAAGAGTGGAAATAAATCCAATATTGAGTTTGCATATGAAGCCTTAGATTTTATTGAAAATAATAAGCATAGAGAACTTTCAATTATTGTTGCTGATGTAACATCTTTTTTTGACAACTTAGATCAACGTTTGCTTCATACTCAATGGAAAAGAGTGCTTAATACTGATAATTTACCTGTTGATCATTATGCAGTATATAATAATCTTATTCTTAAGAGATATGTAAATGAAAATGAATTATTTAATAGATTTAAACATAAGTTAGTAATAGAACGCTTTAAGCAACATGATACTTCACAAAAAGAACTGAAAAGAAAGCATGTAAGTAAAATATATAACATGCGCCATGAAAAGGTTGTAGCTTTTTGTGAAAAAGATGAGTTTTTTGCAGACGCTACAGATCTTATAAGATTTGACAAGCCGCAAAACATAACAGCAAGAAAATCACGTGGTAAGGAATCACTAAAGGGAATACCACAAGGAACACCAATAAGTGCAAATCTTGCTAATATATATATGTTAGATTTTGATGAGCGGGTTTACAGCGCTGCTATAGACGCTAGTAGAAATGCTTATTACCAGCGCTATAGTGATGATCTTATAATTGTTTGTGAACGTAAGGACGAAGATTATTTTTATAAATTAATCCAGGAAGAAATTGAAAATAAGGCTAAATTGGAAATTCAACCCAAGAAAACTAACATTTATCGTTATTGTTTAAATCAAGATAACGAATTTAAAGGTGGAATTTTAAAAGATGGTAAGGTAAACCCAAATAAACAATTAGAATATTTAGGTTTTGTATATGATGGTACCAAAGTTTACGTTAAAACCCAAGGTTTTTCAAAATTCTACAGGAATATGAAACGGTCATTTAAAAGAGGAGCTCATTTTGCTAAAAAAGCACATATTCCATCTGATTCTTTATTTGAAACGCGTTTGTATAAACGATTCACACATTTAGGATCAAAAAGACGGATGTTGTGGTTACCTGATCCAAATAATCCAACTGGATATAGTCGAACTACACAATATGATTGGGGGAATTTTATTAGCTATTTAAATAAAGCTAATAATGTGATGAAAGGAATTAATGGAGACGATAGTATAAAAAATCAGTATAGAAAGGTTTGGAATAAATTTCATGAAATTAAAGCGGAAACTAAAAAGGATATTAAACATAAATTAGATATTATGAAAAATTTTTAAATCAGATTAAATTATTGATTTTGTAAAGTCATTATTAATAAATTTTAACTCGTTGAGAATTGAATATTTGAATTCATTACCACATACAGGGCGAAATATCAAATTCTAAATAATATATAATATTGATTATTAATTATATATGTTAAACTATGAAATACCAGTTAACCAAAGAATTATTAACCAAAAAATGAATTTATATGAAAATTTTAGTAGTAGATCACAAAGATCATACAAAAAAGGTGTTTGATTTTGATAGCGAAGTTATTCCAAATGTAGGTGATTATGTATACACGATTGGGAAAAACTATTATGAAGTAATACAAAGGATATTTGGTCATAATGCAAGTTATGATGCCGATGTTGTTTTAGTAGCTAAAGAAGTTCGAGATTAAAATTTAAATTTAAATTCGACATTTTAACTTACCATTTTCAACAATTTAACTTATCTGCCACAATAAATTAAGAGAGCCGCAAAAACCTTAACATTATTTCGATCGTTATCGAACATGCTTCGACAAGCTCAGCATGACGAAGATCCGACAACTGAAATTATTCTTGATGAAATTAATTAGAATGTAATTATCAAAATC
>CAZSIC010000177.1:0-4392 GCA_964606845.1 uncultured Bacteroidales bacterium | reverse complement strand
TTAAGAACGATATCCACATAGAAACATCATCGGCTTTTGACATTAATATTGTTGAAAAACTGTACGAAGAGCAAAAAATCACTAAATCGACCTATATTATTTGTAATGGGTTTAAACGCGAAGCTTATATCGAGAATATTGCCCGTATAATCAACAACGGATTTCATAAAACAATTCCGGTAGTAGATAATTTCAAAGAACTGGAACAGCTCGAAGAGCTTATCGATGTTCCTTTCCAGGTGGGCATAAGGATTGCTTCGGAAGAGGAACCCAAATTCGAATTTTATACATCACGGCTGGGTATTGGATATAAAGATATTGTGCCCTTTTATAAAAAGCAGGTAAAAGAAAATCCAAACATTAAACTTAAGATGTTGCATTTCTTTATCAACACCGGAATTAAAGACAATGCATACTACTGGAGTGAGTTGGTTAAATGTTTAAACGTTTATGGAGAACTAAAAAAAGTTTGTCCCGAAATCGATTCATTAAATATCGGCGGAGGATTCCCTACCAAAAATTCTTTGTCGTTCGATTATGATTATGAATATATTATTGATGAAATTATTTCTCAGATCAAATTGTTCTGCGATGCTAATAATCTAAAAGAACCCAATATTTTTACTGAATTTGGTTCATTTACTGTTGGTGAAAGCAGTGGTATAATTTACTCTGTTTTAGGCCAGAAGAAGCAAAACGACAGAGAGGTTTGGAATATGATCGACAGCTCTTTTATGACTACTTTGCCCGATAGCTGGGCTATTAATAAACGATTTATAATGTTACCCATCAATAAATGGTACAACACATACGAAAGGGTTTTTCTTGGCGGACTTACCTGCGACAGTGACGATTATTACAACTCTGAACAACATGCCAATGCCATTTATTTACCTAAAGTATCATCAAATGAAACATTATATATCGGCTTTTTTAATACAGGAGCTTACCAGGATACTTTGGGAGGATACGGAGGCTTACAACACTGCTTAATTCCTGGCCCAAAACATATAATTATCGATAAAGAAAGTAAAGGTAAAATCACAACCCTTTTGTTTACTAAAGAACAGGAACCAAAAGATATGCTGAAAATATTGGGTTATAACAATAAATAATTGCTGAAAACCATGAAAAATTACGCCGGAATACCTGATGAGTTTGCACATCTGGAAACCTCAAAAATAGTGCTAATACCTGTACCCTACGATGGAACCAGCACCTGGGTTAAAGGTTCAGACAAAGGCCCTGAGGCCTTTCTCGAGGCGTCTGAAAATATGGAGATATATGATATTGAAACCGATACAGAAGTTTATAAAAAAGGTGTGTTTTTAGCCAATCCAATAAACGAAAAAAGCTCACCTGAGGCAATGATTAACCAGGTTCATCAAACCGTAATGAATTTCCTCAAAAAGGGAAAGTTTGTTACCGTTTTCGGTGGCGAGCACTCAGTAAGTATTGGATCCATCAGGGCATTTAAAGAATATTTTAAAAATCTTACAATATTGCAAATAGATGCACATGCCGATTTAAGAGATCAATACGAAGGCTCAACATGTAATCATGCCTGCGCGGTTCACGAAGCACAAAAAACGGCTAACCTGGTTCAAATTGGAATTAGGAGTATGGATGCTTCGGAAAAAAAGTTTTTTAAAAAAGAAAACTGCTTTTTTGCTCACGAAATTCATGCCGATCCTAAATGGATGAAAAAAGCTTTAAGTAAAATAACCGAAAATGTATTTATAACCATCGACCTTGATGGGCTCGACCCATCTATTATGCCATCTACAGGAACTCCCGAGCCCGGAGGATTAACCTGGTACCAGGTGGTTAATTTTATTAAATTAGTTGCAGAAAACAAAAATATTGTTGGATTTGATATTATGGAGCTATGTCCAAACGAAAACAATAAAGCACCCGACTTTTTAGCTGCAAAATTGTACTATAAAATATTAAGTTATGTATTTGCAAGTAATTTTTAACCACAAAACGAGAAAAAATACTCACGCAAAGCCGCAAAGGCGCAAAATAATAAAAACAAACAAATTATAACATGTACAGAAATGAAAATATTTTGTAATAATACCTTAGCTTCTTAGCGAGAAAATTTACTCACGCAATGAATTCAAAGTATCACAAAGTTCAATAAAAATGGATAAAAAAATTAAACATATATCATGGAAAGAAATACCATATCAAAATTTATAGACGAGCATTTTTTACATTTTAACGCCGCAGCCTTAAAAGATGCTGCCATCGGTTACGAAAAACATTTAGCCGAAGGCGGCAAAATGATGATCACCCTGGCTGGCGCCATGAGCACAGGCGAACTTGGTAAAAGCCTGGCCGAAATGATACGACAGGACAAGGTTCATATTATTTCGTGCACGGGCGCAAACCTTGAAGAAGATTTAATGAACCTGGTAGCTCACTCGCATTACAAAAGAGTCCCTCATTACCGCGACTTAACGCCTAAACAGGAATGGGAGCTCCTCGAAAAAGGGTTAAATCGTGTTACCGATACCTGTATACCAGAGGAAGAAGCTTTCCGCCGGTTACAAAAACACATTTATGAGATTTGGAAAGATGCCGAAGTAAAGGGTGAACGGTATTTTCCACACGAATATATATACAAACTACTCCTTTCGGGAGTGTTAGAACAATACTACGAAATTGATCCCAAAAATTCATGGATGCTGGCTGCTGCAGAAAAAAATTTACACATCGTTGTTCCCGGATGGGAAGATAGTACCCTGGGAAATATATTTGCTTCGTACTGCATGAAAGAAGAATTAAAACCATCAACCGTTAAATCGGGCATTGAATATATGACCTGGCTTGCCGACTGGTATGTTAAAAATTCTGAAGGCAAAGGTGTTGGTTTTTTTCAAATTGGTGGAGGAATTGCCGGCGATTTCCCCATCTGTGTTGTTCCCATGCTTTATCAGGATATGGAAATGGAAAATATTCCATTCTGGAGTTATTTCTGCCAAATTTCAGACTCCACAACAAGCTACGGATCATATTCCGGTGCTGTGCCTAACGAAAAAATTACCTGGGGTAAACTCGATGTAGATACTCCCAAATATATTGTTGAATCGGATGCAACGATTGTAGCTCCACTTATTTTTGCATGGCTGTTAAACTGGTAATACTTTAATTTTTTAAAAACTTAACAGAATACTTATGACTGTTAGGTTTTTTTCTTTAACCAGTCAGTCCCTAAAAAATTTAAAATGAAAACTAATAAAAGTCATTTAGTATTTTTTATCCTTATTATAACATTCCTTTTCGCGTGTAACAATGAAAAATCAAGCGAGCCAGATTTAAAAAGGTTAAATGATGTTGTGTTTAAATAAGAAGTTATGAATAAAACTCTATCCCGATTATAGAAATATCGTCAAAGATGGCAGTACTGCCTTCCAAAATTTTTTGACTTTGAATAATGGTATTAATGTTTTGGTCAATTTCATGATCATTGTTCAGGCATTGCTCAATTTGTTCAGTTCCAAAACTAACTCCGTCATCGCCTATCAGCTCAACTAAACCATCGGTATAACAAAAAAGTTTTGATTTTTGATCGATGGTTACAGCACCTTCTTTGATGGTTGGTATTTCGTACAACATTCCCATTCCAACACAACCATCGCGTAAGAACAGTAGTTCTTGATCTTCAATCTTATAAAATAAAGGAGGATTATGTCCGGCATTGATATAATTTAACCTTTTTGTTTTGTAATTATACCTGCCTATAAATATGGTGATGAACTTTTCGCCTTTGGCACTGGCCATTACACGTTCGTTAAGTTTAACCGCTAAATCCACTAACGAAGATTCTGTTGTTAAAAGGGCCCTGAGATTAGCCTGAAAATTTGACATTAACAAAGCAGCAGAAATACCTTTACCGGAAACATCGGCTATACAAAACCCAACTTCATTTTCATTCAGTTGTATAAAATCATAGTAATCACCTCCAACCTCTAAGTGTGGATGATAAAAAGTAGAAACAAAAATTTTATCATTCTGTGGTAAAACATCTCTTTCTGGAATCAGCATCGATTGCATTTTAGAGGCCAGTTCAAGCTCTTTTTTAAGCACTTCCTGTTTTAACGATTCTTGATATAAACGAATATTTTCAATGGCTACAATAATAATATTCGAAAGGGTTTGGATAAAGTGCAGATGTTTTATGGTAGGGCTTACACCTTCTTTTTCCTCTTCGATATCACCAATTAAAACAAAAGCAACGGGTATATTATTATTAAAAACAGGAATAATATTATCAAAAACTCTTAATGAAGGATTTGGAGATGCTGTAACCAGTTCATGGGCGGCTTTATAATCCAGCGAACACTTCGCCTCGGGAAATTCGGCTTTGAGCAGTTCGATTATCTT
>CAZSIC010000176.1:0-4541 GCA_964606845.1 uncultured Bacteroidales bacterium | reverse complement strand
GCGCTGCGCTGGCCGCCGGGCTGGGCAGCCCGGACGAGCTGGTAGCTGTCGCTGTCGCGGATTGGAACCGGTACCGGCGGCCCAGTGGCAGCGCCGGGGTGAGCGTGCAGCAGGTGTTCGCCGGGGAGGGCTACGATCTGTTCAACGTGCCCGACCGGAAGTTCGTGGCCGACGCCCTGCTGATGCACTATTTCTCGTTTGAGAGCCAGTCGGTCGATGAACTGATCATCGCCACCACCCGGCTGGACATTTCCACGCTGGTTCACCGCGTGCAGACCACCGACCGCGCCCGGATTCGCATCTGGGGCGACGAGCCGCCGCCCGACCTCCACGACGTAATCTTTCAGCCGTTGGAGGCCATCCTCGGTATTCCCAGCAAGACGGTCGCGCTCTATATCGACTTCGAGAACATCTCGATCAGCCTCAGCGAACAGGGGTACATCATCGATATCGATCACCTGCTGGACGGCATGATCAAGCAGGCCCAGACGCACGGGCAGGTCATTCACATGGCGGCCTATGCGCCCTGGGGCATGCGCGGCAGCCTGGCCCCACTGGTCGATCACACCGGGCGCGAGGTCTCCGACGAGGTCCCCAGCCGCCTGGCGCGCGTCAATATCGACCCGGTCTTCAGCCTACCGGGGAAGAACAGCGCCGATATGCGCATCGCTAAAGAGGTGCTGGACGACAGCGCCCACGACGAGAGCGCCGACGTGTTCATCATCGCCAGCGGCGACCGCGATTTTAACGAGGTCTTCAGCGCGGTGCGCGCCCGCAACAAGCAGGTCATCGTGTGGGGCGTGCGCGGCAGCACCAGCCGCCTGGTCGAATCCAACCCCGCCCTGGTGGTCGAATATATCGAAGACTTCGCCAACCTGCGGCGACACACTGCCGCCCCGGTCGAGGCCCCGCCGGTCGAACTGGACACCGACACGGACTTCCGGCCTTCGCAGTGGTCGAGCGTGATCCTGCAACTCGCGATGCTGTTGGCCGAGCGCGATGCCTCGGCGGTCCCGCTGGCGCTGATCGAGCGCCTGATCGATATGCGGACCGTGCCCAACGCCGACCGCGCCGACGACCTGGTCACCCAGGCCGCCAGCCGGGGGCTGGTGATCATCAACCCGGAAACGGGCCGCGTGACGCTCAACCAGGCCCACGCGGTCGTCGCCACCACCCTGCTGATCCGCGACCGGATCGTGCACCGCGTGGCCAATACGCTGCACGTGCGCGGCTGGGAATACGTGAACTACGGCTTCCTGCTCAAAGGGATCGGGATGGATCACGGGCTGGAAGGGCCGGGCATCAACACCAGCGATACGTGGCGCTCCGAGTGGGTCGATACGCTGGTGCGCGAGGGCATCCTGGTGCGCGAGCTGGTCCCGCACCGCCACAACCCCGAAGACCTGGTGCCGGTCATCAAGCTGCCGACAGAGCAGGAAACCGGCGCGCGGCTGCCGGGCGTCAGCGAGCAGGACGAGGAGGACATGGTGCGGCGCGTGATCGTCAGCGTCGAGCAGTTCACCAGCTTCCGGGGCTTCGCGTGGTGCCCGCTGGGGAGCCTGCACCGCCGCCTGCGCCCCTTCGACCCCAGCACGACATTTCAACAGGCGGTCGAGGGCCTGCAAGACGCGGGCGCGGTCGATATCCGCGAATACGAGAACCCGCAGAGCGACTACACCACCAAAGGCATCTCGCTGGAAATGGAGCACCCGCAGGTCGAAGAAGTGTTGTTCGAGCGCAACAATTTCGTGCACGTGCTGCTCGAACTCTACGAGGCGCGCCAGCCCATCACGCGCGAGACCATCGCCCGCCGCATCGACCTGGACGATCACGACCTGGACCTGTGGATTTCGATCATGCAGTCGGAGAACGTGCTCAAAGCGGTGCCGGGCCAGCCGGGGATGTTCAGCCTGTTCCGCACCCATCACACGGTGGGGATGGTGGCCGGCGACGCCCCAGAGGAGGAGTAATCAATTACGCGTGGACGGAAAGCGCTTGCCGCCCACGCGCCGCCACAAATCTATATTGGCGCATTAATCGGATTAGCTACCCGTTTATCCGGATTCAGCAACCTCCTCATATTCATCTTCCTCAATCTCCAATTCGCCAAGCGAGTCAATCATAGGTAACAAAATTGGGGCAATTGCTTGCGCTACAGCGAAAACGCGTTCTTCTTTCGTTTCGTATTCTTCTTCATCTGACCTACTCGAATCTGAGTTTTCCGGCTCTTTTAGCAAAGCCAAGCCAACAAGCACGAGGCCAAACTTGAATTGAGCCTCTAACAAACTGGGATCTACCTTGCTGCGTGCCTTTATCTCTGCTTGCAGATACACATTGTCCAGGTTTACGAAGAAGTCGTAAGCACCTTCTTCGCCACCTTTCACTCTTAACGCGCTAAACCTATCAAACCCCTGATTCTCCCAATCTTCCTCTCGAATCTCAACTATTTGAGGCATACTGAGTCCAGATGGCACCTGACGTGAACCATCACCCGAACCAGCCGGGGGAAGTCTTCTTCCTGAACGACCAGACTTAACATCTATCGGCCCAACAACCCGCCTATAGAAAGTTATATGGAACGGCTCTATCAGGGTATCGTCCTCTACCCATGCATCGTATCTGAGTTCATCACCTATGCGCACACCGTCAGGCAGAGTCACAGTCAATGTGGCAATGCCATTCCATAGATTTAGCCCGTAGTTCTCAGTCAGTTCACCATTAACATGCAACGTGAAATGGCCCGGATAGCTGTCCCGTCCAAAATAATCATTAACCACATCCGTCTCAAACTGCACACGGAACCGTAAGTTTTGGTGGCAATCCTTGCTCTCTTCACCTTTCTTCAAAGTGAAATAGGTAGGATGCTTTTTCCCTTCATATTTTTCTTGCTCGCCTACCAGTCGAGACCTGAATGGATTACTTAAAGCTGTGCCTTCGAGAAAAAGCGCGGAAAGAGCAGGTGATTTCTTTAAGATGTCATCCAGAACATCCCGAAGCGGGCGCGCGTTTGCCAGTCGACCCTGAATTTCTTCTCGTCGGCGTCGATCTCTCAGTTCTCGAAGACCCTGATGCCGTTTGAGCATTGCTTCAAGCTGCCGTTCAATGGCTGCGCGCATGTCACCTGATCGCAGACGATCTCGGCTGTTCATGAACAGATCTTCGTGCGTTCTAGCACTTATATCTACGAAGTCAACTATAACAAGTAAAGAATCGGCCAGATAAGACATCCCCACCGCAGTCCTGGAGAAAAAACGGTCCGTGAGCACAGCGTGTGTTTGCCCATTTACGGTGAACAGTACACCTTCATTTTTGCGGTATTTGCTTGCCTGCCCCTTCCTAAAAGCATAAACTGAGGCACGCATCGCTTCGCCTCGAACCCTGAAGGGTTCGTGCGTAGGGAAATCTTCCTCGAGATTATCTCTTTTGTCTTCTTCCAAACGCACATGAAGACCTGACATTGTTGTTTCAAGAGTATGACCTCGATAACCGCGTCGTTCAAAAAACCTGATAGGTAGCCCTACCCTCGGCAAACGCAATGCAATCTGATTATACAGATCAAACGAAATGATTGTCTTGGCACCTGTCATTTCGTATTCGTACAACTTGATAATCGTGCCCCATTCAAGTGCAGGGAGTGCCTGTGTTCCACGACCAATTTCTGGAATCTGGATTCTCCTACTGCGAAAGCACGGTATGGCTCTGCCTGGAGCTAAGTAAGTATAAACCGAGTTTCGACGCCCTCCTGTGGGATCTTCACGTCGGACAATTGTGAAGCCCCAATGATCAGCCAGCCGCTCATTTGGGTCCGCAATGTCAGGATGCCGCCGAGAGATGATGAGTTGGAAGTTTCGACTCCCACAAAATTGAAGAACTCCCGTCCCCCCCATATTGAACTTTCCCTGTACAAAGGGGATACGAAGCTTGTTTGACTCAGCAAGTGATAACAAGGTTCCCGGCATCGATTGAGGAGTCTGCCCCTCTCCCCAATCAAAAACAGTATAATTTGGCGTTCTCTTTCTACCTGTTGCCACAAATCCGATATTTCCAGCAAGTCTTGATCTAACTAGATCACCAACGTTGGCTAAGTTTCCCGCTTTCACATCGAAAAAACGCTCTAGTGCTTCTGCAATCGTCCTTGGAGCATCGGGGCCTTCAGGATCAAAACCCTCCAAATAACACTCACGCATTAGCACAGCATCAACCGAATTCACTAGTTTTTCAACCATTGCAGCTACAGGTTCAGACTGTTGATTGCCGATGATTGAGAAGTTATTTTCCCTGCCTCCAAACAGTTGCCAAGCATCGGTGTCATCCCAGAGACCAAACTCATCCAGGATTTTGATGATTTCTTTTTCGGATTCGGCTTTAAGCAAACGCAGGCAGAGTTTACGCGCGGAACGCTCGTCCAAGATCGCAGACATTGATTCCCCCAAAGTTTAGCTGTAGAATAACGCGCAAAGAAGTAGAAAGCTCATAAATATAAAAACCCCACTGTGCCAAGATGGGTTGGACAACTCTACTCAGAAAATGAATGTAGAATA
>CAZSIC010000175.1:0-4576 GCA_964606845.1 uncultured Bacteroidales bacterium | reverse complement strand
AGGGCTGTAAAAAGCCAACACATCATAACTGACATCGGACAGGTCGGACAAATCGGCGCTTACAGTACGATACATAATCGCCTTGGTATACTTAATACGAGCCTGTTCAAGCTTTTTAGGAATTTCTTCTTTATGAGTATCCGATAAGGGAACTAAAAATTTTTCGTCTTTATGTTTTTTTATCGTACCCATCAAATCACCAAACTTCCCGTCTCCATAAAAAATCTTTCTTTTTCTGTAAACAATATATTTTTGCAAATACAAAGCTGTTGCTTCTGAAATACAAAAATATTTCATGGTATCGGGAACAGACAATCTCAACTCTTCACATATTCTGAAATAATGATCAATAGCAGTGCGGCTGGTAAAAATTACTCCTGTGTGAGCAAGAATATCAATTCTTAATTGTCTAAAATCTTTTGCACTAACCCCTTCTACTTTTATAAAAGGCCTAAAATCAATCTTAAGATTATTTTTATCGGCTAATTCTGAGTAAGGGGATTTGTCATTTTTCGGCTCCGGCTGTGATACTAAAATAGTTTTTATTTTCATGTATTCTTATTTGAATTTTTTGTTTACAAAACCCATAAGCATCTCATTAAAAAAGAGTTAAAAGCATTTTGTAAATAATCAAAAAGGGCGCAAATTCGAAAGCACAAAGATACAAAATCATATAGAATATAGAAACATTCTTACGGTTTATTATTTGAAACGATCTTAATATTTGTAAAAAATAAAAGATTGCAACAATTCCAAATCCAATATAAACAATAAAGTCAAGGTATTCTTGTGCTATAAACTGTAGCGATATAACCACGGGAAATAAAAAAAGACCTACATTTTTAGTAAATAAATTAACATGATGAAAAAATTCGTAAAAAACACGCTGCTTGATAAATATAAAACCAATAAATCCAGTTGTTATGGCTCTAAAAATATATAATCCTGTGAGGCAAGCAAAAACAAATAAATAGATTTGATACTCATTAACTCCTTGAAAACTGAGATTAAAGTATTTTATCAGTTGTACAACAAACAGCGAAACATTGCTTACAAAAATAAAATTCCCTATAAATGAAGCTCTTTGCATCAACGAGTTTTTATCTCTGTAAAGTGCATGAGCTTCCTGATAACTTATGGTTGATTTTATCAACGATAAAAGATACTTTTTATTAAACAAACGAACCCACCCAAACAAAATAAAAGTACCAATAAGCAATAGTGTTATCCAATTAAACTGGTCCTTGGTTTCAATGGGTGCAGGCCTTATATCTTTTTGAGCCTTTTTTTCTATGTTAACACTTGTTTTTTGTGTTTGTGCAGGCGAAGATTCTTCTATAAAAACTCCCTTACTATTATTTTTCTTAGTTGGCTTTACCACACTGAAATTAAGTAAAAAATTTTGAACAAACGGATCATTCTCAAGGCGTTCTTTAACAGGAAAACTGCCTACTCCAAATTCTCTAAAAAGAATTTTGGAAGTATCAATCGTGGGCTTATATACTTTTTGCCTTTGCGATGCTTCTTGTTGCATTTGCAATTCAATCTGCATTGCCCTCTCTTCGCTTAATCTCAAAATCGAATCAACCGATTGTTGGTTAAGTCTTTGACTGTTTGTGTTTAACAAGGAATCATTGCCTTTAAGGGTATCAGAAGTGGTTGATGTTTCTGTTACTGATTGCGAAACAGAGTCGGATACCTGGCTGTCTTTATGAACAACAGTAATATCTGTATTGAACGAAAAATGATTTTGAGCAGTAAAAAAATCAATGGAATTTATTAATCCGGGCATAGCGTTCATTCGTTTAGCAAATCAGCTGCAAAGATAAAAAGGAATTAGTTATAGATGCTTAAAAAGAAAAAGTTTTTTTAAAAGCAGCCCTTAAAAAAATTGCCGGCTTCTATCCGTTCGTTTCTATAAAAATATTAGTGATGAAAATATTCATACAAAAGCTTCGCCTTTGCATTGCCTATTTCGCTGGAGATTTCATCTTGAGTGAGTGTACGTAGCTTTTTTATGGTCTTATATTTTTTGAGCAATTGCTCAATGGTTTTATTGCCAATACCAGGAATACTTTCCAACTCGCTTTTTATAAAACTACCCGAACGTTTATTACGGTGAAGTTTAATACCAAAACGATGCGCTTCGTTACGAATATGTTGAATTACTTTTAATGTTTCTGAGTTTTTATCCAGGTACAGGGGAACCGGGTCTCCAGGAAAAAATATTTCTTCAAGCCTTTTAGCTATGCCAATGATCGAAATGTTTTTATCAATTTTTAAACGATTAAGACTTTTAACAGAAGCACTTAACTGCCCTTTCCCTCCATCGATAACGATTAGTTGCGGCAAACTCATTTTTTCTTCCAATAATCTTTTGTACCGCCTATAAACCACTTCCTCCATTGAAGCAAAATCGTTGGCTCCTTTTACGGTTTTAATATTGTAATGCCTGTATTCTTTCGGATGAGGCTTAGCATATTTAAAAACAACACATGCTGCCACAGGGTTTGTCCCCTGAATGTTTGAGTTGTCGAAACATTCAATATGTAACGGCAAATCAGGCAAATTTAAGTCGTTTTTTATTTTTTCCACCAGCCTTTTCCCGGAATGCCTCTCCTTTTTCTTTTCTGATTTTTTTTGCTTTTCGAGCCGGTAATATTTTAAATTTCTTTCGGACAGTTCCAACAGAGCCTTTTTGTCTCCTCTTTGTGGTACTGTAAATTTTACGTCCGTTAGGTGTAAGTCAGTCTCAAACGGAATAACAATTTCCTTAGAGTCGCTATTTAACCGATCTTTAAGTTCTACAATGGCCATCATCAGTAAATCATCAATCTTTTCATCGAGCTTCTTCTTCAGTTCAACCGTATGCGCTTGTACAATTCGTCCTTCAACAACTTTTAAAAAATTTACATAGGCAGCATTTTTATCATCCAGAATGGAAAACACATCTACATTATTTAATGTAGGGCTTACAATGGTAGATTTACTTTTATACTTTTCAAGTATTTCAATTTTTTCTTTAATTAACTGTGCTTGTTCATATTTATAATCAGAAGCATATCTACCCATTAAATCATTTAAATAAGATATTACCTGATAGATATTGCCTTTTAAAATTTGCTTTATATTTTCTATGGATTGATCATAGTCTTTTTCTGTTTGCAGTCCAATGCATGGTGCCTTACAGTTTCCCAGATGATACTCAAGACATGGTTTATATTCACTCTTTTTAATTTTTCCAGGGGTTAAATTAAGATTACAGTTTCGAAGTGGGTAAATTTGCCTTATCAAATCAAGTAAAACTTTAACCATGTAAGCTGAAGTATATGGTCCAAAATAAATTGATCCGTCATTAACTATATTTCGAGTATAAAAAACCCGAGGAAAGTTTTCATTTTTAATACAAATCCATGGAAAAGTCTTGTCATCTTTGAGCATAGCATTGTATCGCGGCCTGTATTTTTTAATCAGGTTGTTTTCCAGTAATAAAGCATCCGATTCGGTTTCTACAACGATATATTCAATTTTTTCTACTTTATTTACTAAAACACGTATTTTGTTATTTTCAAAGTGATCTTTGGTAAAATAGGAAGATACCCGCTTTTTTATGTTTTTTGCTTTACCTACGTAAATAACCTGGCCAGACTGATCGAAAAATTGGTATACGCCCGGGCTATCAGGAAGTACAGAAAGAGTTGTCTTAAATTTTTCTTTTTGTTTTTTCATCATCAATCAATAAATAATGATGTAAATTCAAATTTTGAAACATCAAACAATCCCTTATCCCCAATTTTTAAATCCGGAATAACAAGAAGAGCCATAAATGCCATCGTCATAAACGGAGCATTAAGTTTTGATCCAAATGCTTTTGCTTTTTGGCTTACTGCATTATACTTTTTAGCTACCTGTTCGGCTTCTTCTCGGGACATTAAACCAGCCACATCTAACTCAAGCAATTCAACCTCATTTTTATTGCAGGCAACAATTCCTCCTTTTGAATCAATAATTGTATTTACAGCATTTACAATATCATCATCGTTTGTGCCAATGGCAATAATATTATGACTGTCGTGTGCAATACTGCCTGCAATAGCACCTTTTTTAAGATTAAAATTTTTAATAAAACCAACTGCGGGTTCTGATGGAGTATATCTGTTAACAACAACAATCTTTAAAATATCATTCTCGACATCTGCAATCGCCATATCATTTTGAATTTTTGCTTCGGCAGTCTCTTTTCCTGTGACTAAATCACCATCTTTTGCAATGATCACATTTATTTTTTCACCTTTTGCCTTTATCGCAATATCATTTTTGTTTATCTTTTTTGCTTTAAATTTGTTGGCGGCTTTTTCATTTACAAGCGGAATTAAAGATTTCCCTTTTTCAAAAACTACTTTGCCATTAATACAGGTTTTTTCTATTTCGAAATTAATCAGATCGGTAGTAACAATAAAATCAGCGGGATCGCCAGGCTGGAGCAGTCCAACATTTAATCCATAATGTTTTACAGGCTTTGTAATTGCTGCCCCTTATTCTCAGGCACTGAAAGGTGAAAGTGAAGAATTATATG
>CAZSIC010000174.1:0-4605 GCA_964606845.1 uncultured Bacteroidales bacterium | reverse complement strand
TCGGCAGACAGGTGCAATTCCGCTTGTGTTTTTCGAAAAATTTGTAATTTTTCTTGTTAATCCCTAAAAGAAAAATTGACAGCCCACCGCAAAATCCCCGCCCCCATAAAAGACATTTTGACACTTTAAAAGCCTAAATAGTAAATGGTTCATTATTTGTAACTAACTAAATCAGGGAGGTATTCAATCTTAAATTTATAAAAAAAAATTTGGTGTATGAGAATAAAAATTTTCACATATGCTAAACTTTTAATGCTGTTAACAGGAGTTTTACTAAGCTCCTGCAGTGGCTGGCATACATTAACACAGAAAAAACCAAAAGTAATTCAGTTAGGGCCTGAAGATTGCCCGTGGAACGAAACCTGTATCATCAAAAATGTTCCTAAAAGAAAAACGTATGGTTCGGAGTATGCCGAGAAGCAAAACAAACAACTAAAAAAAGACCATTCATTTTTTTAATGAGATAAACAAACATGGATTATAAAGATTACTATAAAATACTGGGTATTTCAAAAAACGCCAGTGCCGAAGATATTAAAAAAGCTTACCGTAAGCTGGCGGTAAAATACCATCCGGATAAAAATCCGGATAATAAAGAAGCCGAAACCCGCTTTAAGGAAATAAGCGAAGCGTATGAGGTTTTACGTGACCCTGAGAAACGTAAGAATTACGACCAGCTGGGTTCCAACTGGAATCAATTTCAGGGTACCGATGCCGGTGGTTTTGACTTTTCACAATTCGGCGGAGGCCGTAAAGGAAGAAGCAGAACCTATTTTAGCGGCAATATGGACGATCTGTTTGGTGATTCAGGCAGCGACTTTTCCGACTTTTTCAATGCCTTTTTTGGTGATTTTGGCGGCTCATCGGGTGGTTTTCGTCAACAAGAGCGACAGGTAAAAGGTGAAGATTTACGGAGCGAGCTAACCATTAGTTTATCGGAGGCTTATCATGGCACGTCAAGGTTATTAAATGTTAATGGCAAAAAACTAAAAATTAACATTAAACCGGGAGCCTACAATGGACAGGAACTGCGATTAAAAGGGAAAGGTGGCAAAGGCCGCAATGGCGGAGCCGATGGTGATATTTATCTAACCATAAAAGTTAAACCTGAAAAAAATTACTCCCTTCATGGAAACGATTTAATTTTAAAAACTGATATTGACCTTTATTCGGCAGTGTTAGGTGGAAAAGCAAACATCAACACCTTAGGCGGGAAACTCAATATTTCCATACCCAAAGGAGCTCAAAACGGCAGTAAACTCAGGATAAAAGGCAAAGGAATGCCTGTATATGGCAAATCAGGAACATATGGCGATCTGTATATACAATTAAATATCATCATTCCTAAAAACATAACCAAAGAAGAAGAGGAACTTTTTCTCCAGTTAAAGAAATTAAGTAAGCAGCATACGCATGATTTTTCGAACCCTTAAATGAAAAGATTATGATTGTACAATATGATCCATATCATCCATTAAGCCCAGCTATAGAAGCATTCATCGAACGAATGAATGAGCTGAGATACCGGTATTACGCGAGCGACTTATTAAGCCGGCTGATGCAAATGGAAAATTTCGATTTTCATATGCGCAGAGCCATCGCTATGTTAAAATTAACGGGCATACCCGTTCAGGAGCATATCGCATGTATTTACCGTTCAGATGCCACGGGTATAAAAAGAGACTGGAAATTATCGGAACTGGCAGGCAGCTTGATGATCATTAGTCTTGAATCAACTGATAAAGAAATACATGAACTTCAGGAAGCTTTGATTGAATACCTGGGAATATAATTCAAAAAATTATACAACAAAAAAAACACCGGAGATTATCCCCGGTGTTATAAAAATTCGTTTAATCAAATTTTATTCGGCTTTGGTCCTGTTTTTCATTTCTTCAGGCATCCATGATTCAACGAGCGCCTTATTCTCCTGATACCATTTTTGAGCAGCTTCCAAAGAATCGTCTCCTTTATCAATAGCATCCATCAAATCATATAATTTCATCTCTTCCATGTTAAAGTTGGTAAAGAACTCACCCAGTACCGGATTTTCTTCTTTAAAACCCGGACGTGTAACTATTGCACATACATCAGCCGGATAAACACCTTTTGGGTCTTCCAGATATTTCAGGTCATATTCGGCCCACATAAAATGAGGTTTCCATCCGGTAATAATGATGGGTTCATTTTTATCATAAGCGCGCTTAAGCGATGCCATCATAGCAGGCCCACTCGATGTAATTTGTTCGAATTCAAGGCCATACTCTTCAATAGCTTTATCTGTATTTCCGTGAATACCTGCACCACTTCCAATTCCGATAATTTCTCCATCAAACAGTTCTACATGGTCATTTAATTCAGTTATTGAATCTACATCTACATAATGAGGTACAACCATTCCGGTGGTTCCTCCACTAAACGATTCACCTATTTTTTCTAATTTATCACCAAATTTTTCCCAATAATCTCCATGGGTATGAGGTAACCAGGCGTCCATCATCACATCGGCATCTCCTTTAGCAATTGATGCATAAATAGGCCCCGGTTCTAGAGGTGTAACTTTAACATCATACCCTTTATCTATAAGGGCAGCCTGAGCTAAATGGGTAAATGCTATTCCTTCAGCCCAGTTTGGATAAAGAATAGATACTTCTTTCTTTTCAACGCTTTGCTGGCATGAAACAGCCACTAATAAAGCAATTGCAGTAAAAATAGTTAAAACTGATTTCATAAATGATTTTTGTTTTCTCATAATATCTCCGTTTTTAAAATTAGTTTTTAATTTATTCACTCTTCTGGGATACTTTACCAAAACCCAGATTTTGGGTTATCCTGTCAAGGATAATCGCTAAAACAACAATTCCAAGGCCGGCTTCGAATCCAAGGCCTATATCGGCTTTCAGAATCCCTTTATACACAGCCTGTCCTAAACCGGCAGCGCCTACCATAGAGGCAATAACCACCATGGAAAGAGAAAGCATAATAACCTGGTTCACTCCGGCCAGAATGGTTGGCATAGCCAGTGGAAGTTGCACCTTAAACAGCAATTGTCTTTCGGTTGATCCAAAAGCCCTGGATGCTTCAACCACATCTTCAGGTACATTTCTTATTCCTAGATTTGTTAATCGAACGGCTGGAGGTAGAGCAAATACAATGGTTGCAACTACTCCGGGCACATTTCCCACACTAAATAATATAATGGCCGGAATAAGGTAAACAAAAGCAGGCATAGTTTGCATAAAATCCAGGATCGGGCGTATGATTTTTTCAGCATTGTCGTTTCTTGCTGCATAAATCCCTAAAGGAATACCAATGACTAAAGCTATCAATGCTGAAGCTAATATTAAAGCAATGGTTAGCATGGTTTCATCCCAGTAGCCCATAAAATAAAGTAATAGCAAGCCAAGCACTGTAAATATTGCCATTCCTCCGCCGGCTTTCCATCCTGATTTTGTAAACAGCTTGCCCCGTGCAGGCAAGTAGTACGATAATAAAGATATAATGATTATTGTAAGCCAAAAGGGAGAAGAAAGGAGTACCATTTGCATGGCTGTAACAATGGCATCAATACCCGCAGTAATTCCGTCGAAAAAACCACTGGCATTTTCCGATAACCACTCTACACCTTTTTCAACATATTTACCAATATTTAGTTTCATACGTTAATTCCTCCTTCCTCTTTAAGTTTAACCACTTCGTTCCGCTCCTTCCCTATCATTTCGCTAATAACAGATGAGTGAACAACTATTCCGATCAGTTTGTTATCATCATCTACTACAGCTACATTGTAAATATTATCTAAAAATAGAGGAAGAAGCTCGGCTACATTGGTATCAGGGCTAACAGCCCTTACCTCTTTTTTGGAATGAATATAATCACTTATTTTCTGAAGCCCTTTTTCTTCCATATAAACCATTTCTTCGTCTTTAACAAAGCCCAGGAATTTATTGTTATTATCAACTACAGGTAAAGAGGTAACTCCCACCTGCCGCATTCTTCGCAATGCAACCTTAGGCCCGTCATGATCAATACGGACACTTGCAGGTTTTTCAAACATAATAGAGCGGGCTGTGATGATACCTCCGCGATCTACATTTTCTACAAATGCTTTTACATAATCATCGGCAGGATTGGTAAGGATTTCTTCCGGGCTACCAATCTGAACGATTTTACCGTCTTTCATAATCGCAATCCGGTCGCCTAGTTTAAGAGCTTCATCCAGATCGTGAGTGATAAATAAAATGGTTTTCTGCACTTTTCTCTGTAACAAGAGCAATTCGTCTTGCATGTTATTTCTAATTAATGGATCGAGTGCACTAAATGCTTCGTCCATTAAAAGCACTTCGGGATCAGTAGCAAGAGCTCTTGCTAAACCTACCCTTTGTTGCATACCACCACTCAACTGGCCGGTCATCTGCTCTTCATATCCCTTTAATCCTACGGTTTCAATGGTATCGTAAGCTTTTTTAATACGCTTTTCTTCTCCAACACCCTGTATCTCCAAACCAAAAGCTACATTAGAGCTTACGGTACGGTGTGGTAAAAGGCCAAAATGTTGAAAAACCATGGTCATTTTTTTACGACGAATTTCTCGTAACTCAGATG
>CAZSIC010000173.1:0-4620 GCA_964606845.1 uncultured Bacteroidales bacterium | reverse complement strand
CATAAAGGCCACGGTCTTTCCGAAGTTTAGGATTCCCGAAGGGGAAATGTTTAAGGATCATTTCGTGTATTTTGACGCGTTTAAAGAGGAGTTGAGGGAGATAAAGGATGAGTGAGAGATTAGAGGAGAAAATGATTCCAGAAGAGAAAATGGTTCTTCCTACAGATGAACATCATTGTTCTGAAATTGATGACTTTGATGAGGTTAGCATCAAGGGAAATGTGTTACATATATGGACAAGGAGAAATAATCTGTATGTTTACGTGACATATTGTCCGTATTGTGGCGTGTACTTAGAAAGGGAGGAGAATAAGGGTGAATAGAAAGGCCCACCTCTGGGTGAATGCCCTCATCCTCACGGCCCTTAGTATCTATTTATATTACGCCTCAGAGATCCACCCTCTCTTGCTTGTGATAGGAGTATATTTAGGGATAAACATGAGCATCGCACCCGACCTTGATGCGGTCGTCCTCGGGAAGGTCGCCCACCGACACGTCCTCTTTCATTCCATCCTCATCCCCTTACCTCTCTGGGCTCTTGGATGCGTGTTAAGAGCGGAATACCCGAGCGTGTTCCTTACCATGGCGTTCATCATGCTCTCTTATGGCCTTCACTTACTCTTAGACGTGAAACTCTTTAAGAGCCAGAGAGTGGGATTCTATTGCGTCAAATATCGCTACACCCTAAGCGGAGGCACTAAGGGGTTTAACGGCTTCTGGTCGTCCGCATGGTTAGCGGGTAATTTCATCGGAAGCATCATTCTATTCATAATTACCCTCCAGGGGATCACATAAAAGAAGAGAGGGTTCCAAATGAGGATAATTGCAGAATGTAGCGTTAATTGGGAGGATTTAGATGAGGCAAAGAGAATGATTGATAAATGTAAGGAATTAAACTTATTTGCCGCTAAGTTTCAAATGTGAGGATTACTTACATGACCGAAGTTAAAAGAGTAGAAAGAGAACATGCATTTAAGAATAAAACGATCTGCGTGTTTGGAGGGACGGGAACGGTTGGCTCTCTAATTGTAGAAGAGGTAATGCGACATGAACCTAAATCCGTGAGAGTTATTTGTAATAGTGAGAACGAGCTCTGGGATGCGAATCAGAAGTGGACAGAAGTATTTAGAGAGAATAAAGAATACATGAAATTACGATATATTTACGGGGATATACGGGATTTAGAGAGGGTAAGAAGGGCTCTTAAGGACGTAGAGTATTGCTTCAATGCGGCGGCCATGAAACACGTTCCCTATTGCGAATACAATCCCTTAGAAGCCGTTAAAACTAATATCATTGGATTAGATAACGTAATCCAGGGATGTATTGAAAATGAGGTAAAGAAATTCTTACACGTATCCACCGATAAAGCCGTGGAACCCACCACAATAATGGGAAATACAAAAGCTATCGGTGAGAAGCTCCTTCAGATGCGTTGGCAACAAAATCCGCACTTAAGGATGATTTGTATTCGGAGTGGAAACATCTGGAATTCCCGAGGAAGCATCATGCGGCTCGTGGAAGAGTGTAAGAAGCAAGAGATTCCCGTGCCCATTACCGACAAGCGCATGAAACGGTTTTTTATTAATCCTAAGGAGTTAATCATGTTTCTCATGAATGCGTTTAAACATGCGAGAGGGGGGGAGATCTGGGTTCCGAAAATGCAAGAGGTCAAGATCTTAGACGCCATTCGAGAAGGACTCCCCGAAGATTATCCGTTAGTAGAGATCGGGAGACGTAAAGGGGAGAAGTTATCCGAGAAGTTATACTCCGAAGTAGAGGACGTGACCGAGCGTGAAACTCATTGGATCATCAAGAGTGAGGTGATTACATGAAAGAGGAGAGAGTTCTCTTAAATGCTCATCCTAAGACCGGCCAGCATTGGTTCTTATTTGTCCTTCACCATTATACACTCTTACAGAAAGGAATTACGAAGGACGTTTCTTTTAAGGACTTGGGTATTTATAAGTTTAAGAATCCCTTACCTCTAAATATTAAAGACGTGGAATTCATGGAAGGGATGCCTAAAATGAAACGCTCTGAATACAGGTATCAAGAGCGCATCACTCTCCACGAAGGATTTGAGAAGGTCTTATATCTTTGCCGAAATCCCTTCGATGTCATGATCTCGTACTTGGAATGGTTCGAGAGGGAAGACTTGGAAGCGTTCGTGAAAGAGAGGCTCCCGAGATACGTTCGGCACGTAAAACAAGGGCTCCCGCGTGCGGACGTGGTGATCTGGTATGAGGATGTAAGGAATGACCCGAACGTGTTTAAAGAAGGGTTATTACTCTTTCATGAGGAGATCGAGGAAGACCTCTTCATGGAGGCCTTAAACCGAGCATCCTTTACAAGCATTAAGAAGATAAACCCTAAACACGCGCGGGATGGGAGAGTGGGACAATTTAAGGAGAGAATGTCTTTAGCGTTAATTCAACACATTAAAAAGGAATGTAAACGAGGAGGAATCTGGAAATGGATCAAGGGAAAAACTTGATAGAGATGGACGCGATCTGTCCCGTGTACTGGCTCGAGGAAGACTTATTTACGCTAAACATCGAAAGCTGGTTTAGAGAGTTTCCCATTAAGACCTTATATTTAGGAGTAAATAACCCCGAGGTCGTGGATGTGGTCAAGGAGATCTGTGAGGAACATGAGCATATCGCTTACGTGGATCAATTACGCTTCAAGACGTTGGGAGCGTGCTTGGCGGATCTCATGAAACACGTGACCTTGGAATGGTTTGTATATGCGCATGCGGATGCTTTTGCGTGCGCGGGTTGTTTCACGGCCATGAACGGAAAAATGCGTGAAGAGGTCGGGATCATCGAGTCCGCACGTTTTCAATGGAGAGGGAAAAAGGAGTGGGATTATCCTAGTTATTACATGAAGGATCGGGCCTTTAGCGGCATTCAGATCTTTCAGAAGAATGCAATGAAAGAGATCCTCAAGGAGATTGAGGATGATTACATCTATCGTAATGAGGATCTCATCTTTCAAGCGGCGTGTTTATCTCAAGGAAAAGAATATTGGAAGACGTTAGGCTTACACGTCCATCAAACTCTTAATCGGAAATGGACGTTTGAGAGAAAGAAAGCCTTTGAAATGCAGTGGAAAGGTATTTTAAAATACACTCCCCCGAATGCTTTCTGTGCGTCGGCCTTACAGATCTTATTAAAAAACATTAACCCCTTAATAAAGGACGTGCTCTCTTTCGTGGAGTTAGAGAATCCTCCCTGGAAAGACGTGTTTTTAGATATTTGGGATGATCAACCAATCGATTTACCCGAGACATTCTTACTTAAGAGAGACATCCCTTTTCCGCTCGTTCTTGAAAAGGAATTGATCATGAGGGCTGGAGAAGTGCATGAGGATGAGGTTCTTAAGAAGATCTTACTCATTGGCCCGAAAGGAGATTCTCATTTTCTCGGAAATTTAAAACCTCATTTGGAAGAGTTTGCGGAGGTAAAACATCTCTGGATGGAAGAGCTTACGGATTTGAAGATCTCCCCGAGAGAAACCACTCATGTTAGCAGAGTCTTGAATAAAATGGAATGGATGCCGAATCTAATCCTTATCGACCAAGATCAATATCATTGGGCGAATAGGTTTGGAATCCCCGTGTTTTATAATCATCGAGAGTTTTATCGTAATCCGACCGTGGATTACCCGACCGCAGCCTTCTTCTGGACGGACGCCACCTTAAAGTTCTATGAGAGGCAAGCACATCCCGAATGGATGAGAAAGGTCACGCATAAGAGGGTTCTCTCTCCGGCTACAAACATGGATCTTTTCACGAATGATCTTGAAAAAGACTCCGAGGAAATCATCGGAATTGGCGGGAGAGAGTCCGTGGAGTCTGTCTTTTCCATTAACGAGCTCACGAAGATGGCCTCCATGGAATTAATACTTCAAGAGATTAACGAGTTTAAGGATCTTGGATTCCCGTATCATGATGCTCCCGTGTCTAACTCGGAATACCGTGAGCTCCTTGTAAAAGCGAAGGGGTTATGGTTTCCGATTCCAAGACGTCAATACATCACGAGAAGGATGTTAGATGCCATGGCATGTAAGACGTTGGCGATATTTAAGCTCGAAAATGCGGAACACGAACACGAGCTAAGGGAGATGGGGTTTAAGAACAGAGAGCATTACCTCGGGATCAGGGAATTAGAAGAGTTAAAGGATATAGACCTTTCAAGGAGAGAAGAGATCGTGGAGAATGCGTATCAAGTCATTTTAGAAAAGCACACGTTTGAAACGAGAGCAAGACAAATAAAACAACTGTACTATCAACTCAAAAATGCGATGTGAATTCTGCGGGGAAGACCTAAACCCGTTCCTTCTCAAGCAAGCCATGAACATGGAAGGGATGATACAATTTGAAGTGGAGTGTCTAAATCCCGCATGTAGAAGGAAGAATTGGGTAAGTAAAGAGGGGTATTTGGCCCTTAGAAACGATTTCCTTCCTTCTTATACGGAACCAATCAATAATAAACTACCCTCAGACATGAATGTATTATTCGTTTCCATGCCCCACATGGGTGTGGAATGGGTAATCCGTTCCTTAAATCAAGTGCATGAGGCGGTGTTCGGACGGAAAATCTCATTTCCCGATCA
>CAZSIC010000172.1:0-4636 GCA_964606845.1 uncultured Bacteroidales bacterium | reverse complement strand
TTAAAATCATTCAGAACACTTGCAAGCTCACAATTATCGGAAGTCTCTGTCGGATCAAGTTCGGTTCCGCTTACCGTATAGGCGGTTTCTCCGGCAGCCAAATCAAAGCTTTGATCGCCCGGGCAGCTTAAGCTCGGGTTTTCTGAGTCCGTCTCCAATAGCGCCGAATTTGTTGAAATGCTTCCGCTTGCATTCAAAAACACAGAACGATACCAGTTTTCGTCTAAATCCTGCGATACCGTAATCGCAAGAGTTGTGGTATAAGTTCCGGAATATATTTCGTTATTGTCCAAATCAGTCCAGTTTGCTCCTTCATCAGTGCTCTCTTGCCATTGCACCTGAGTATAATTATCGGCATCGGTACTGAAATTGACTTCTTCACCCAAACAAATATTGCTTTGGCTCTGCGGATGAGAAGTAATTTGTGGTGCACCGGCTGCAACGGCTTCAATTTCATAATTCAGATACAAATACCGTGTTCCGGCTGTATTTTCAACACTTATGAATAAATAATATTTGTTGCCTTCCGTCAGAGCAGGAATAGTCCACTCGTAGCTGTCGGTATGTATAACTTCATTATCAGCCGTAAAGTTTTGGCTGCCGATTTGCAATGTATTGTTATCATTGTATGGATTTCTGTCGGAATCTAAATAGAATTTAAGCGTTCCGTCCAATGAATAAGAACGATACGTATAAACAATATCCCAAATATCCGTTTCGCTGAGTGTTATTTGCCCTTCGGCCGCAGTCGCTCCGTCTTGAGATAATTCGGCAGTCAGAACAGCAGCCCATTCTGCGGCACTCCAATCTAAAGTCTTACGCGCACCGCTTCCGCCTAAAAAATTGTCATTGTGATAACCGTCAATAACAGCATCTCCGCTGTTTGGTATGTCAGTACTTTTTCTGTTGCCCATAATTTGCCGGCTGTATTTGAAGCCGGTATTTTCGCCTGCATTTTCATACGCATTGAACCAAGCACGTTCAGAGGCAGTCATAGTTGCTTCGCCATTTGAAGTTGGAGTTGTCAAATCAATGGTTCCTTGATAGGCGAGAATAATATTCAAATGGTCGGAAAAATTGTAATTTGTGCCGAGAATATTGTAAGTGTAACCGCTTTCGTTGTGATAACCACCGGGCAGCGAAGTCCACAAACGATTATACGCACCGTCAATATATTCACCCATTGGAAATTCAATATTTTGATAATAGTTATCGACAAAAAGTACGTTTTCATAGATTTCTATCGGCGTATCCACCACATCCGAACCCATAACCGGCTGCGGATCGTTGTCGGTTAAGGGATGCGGGTCAAGCGCAGTAACATGCTCTGCTTCAACACCTTGCAAACCCAGCAAACGCGCAATTTCAAAAACCATTCCGCCGCCTCGGCTGTGCCCGATTAAGTGTATGGGCAACTCTGAGAGCACCGGTTGTCCGTTTTGCGGATTATAAATTTTTGGAGCTGCTGCCGCGGCCACTTCCTGTGCCGTAATTCCCGTTTCCAAATGATTGGCAACGGCTGTCCAATTCAGCAAGATAATAATTTCGGCATGGTCTTGAGCCGCCAAATCAAAACTCCAATCCGAACATGTGGCCGTCAAATCTCCTTGTGTACCGGTAACGGTAATTGTGGCGATATGTCCCGCATTACCATTTCTTTCTAAGATGGCATTGGCCATTGAAGTCATCCAAGCCGGCTGGTTGCCGTCGGGGTCCCAGCCATGCACCACAACAGTTACACTGGCACCCTGTTTTTCAAATGTTTGAGCCAAAAGACTGAGCGAAAAAAACAAAAAGCCTAAAAGAAAAAAGTATTTAAGTTTCATAATTTAAAATTTTTTAGATGAATAAAATGACCGACAATCGGCTTAGAATAAACACGGATAGTGCTGATAATAAATATACGCCATTTAGCTTTAAGCTGAGCTTAAAGAGCTATGACATTCAGTATGACATGCACATAACCCACTAATAACAAGTAGATTAAAAAACGGGAAGTAAAGTTATATCTAAAGAACTAACAGAATTGTTTCAGAAATCCGGCAATATCGGTGCCTTTAGGAAGCTCTAATTTTTTTCTTAAACGGTTTCGGCTTTTACTCACGGAAGCTTGGGATACCCCCATTAAATCGGCTATTTCTCGGGTTTTCATCTCCATTAGCAAAAAAGCACAGAGTTTGCCGTCATTTTCGGTAAGTTTTGGAAATTCTTGATGAAGCCGAGCCCTAAAATTGGGATAAACTTCTTCAAAAGAACGTTTAAATTTATCCCAATTATGTTCCAAATTTCGGTTGCCACTTATAATTTTTAAGGCAGATTTATTATCGCCTTTCAAAACGGCTTGTTTTATTTTTTTTAAAGTGTCGTTAAAACTTATTATATTACTTGTAGCTTTAGAAAGTTCTCTGCCTTTATATAAAAGCTCTTCACGCTTAAAATCCAAAGCGGCTTTTAATTCGGTATTTTCTTGTTTTATAATCAGTTCAGCTTGTTCCCTTAGCTTTTTTTTCAAACGAGATGTATAAACAAGAATTATCAAAACCAGTACCAGCCCCGCAGCAAGTATAGTTAAAAAAAAGCTGCGTTGTTTCTGAATTTTATTAAGATGTCGGACTTCTTTAAGCTTTTGTTCTATGAGTTGTAAATCATATTTAGCCGACATTTCACTGATTTGTTTATTCATTTTGTTATGAAAAACATCGGCTTGTAAGCTTCTTGCCCTTTTTACCGAAAAATACGCTTCTTTATAGTTGTTAAGATCAGAGTACAAGTCCGATTTTCTCAAATACAGTCTCATAAACAGACTTTTATATTCATCGGGATTCAAATGATGCTCAATTGTATCGATAAGCTGAAGCCCTTTTTCTTGTTCCCCGGTAACAAGATACGCACCGGCCAAATTAATAGCCGCATTTAATGCAGCCGGATAATCTTCAGCTTCGTAAAAATTTTCATAAGCATTAAGGCTGTATGCTGCCGCATTTTTAATGTTTCCTCTCAGGCGGTAAATATAGCCCAATTCATTCTGTGAAGAGGCCTCTAAAAGGGTAAACTTATTCTTTTGGGAAATCTCCAGACATAGCCGGGAATATTTTAAGGTACTGTCTCCCCGGTGCTCTCCGCCACCGTTCCATTCATTATACAAAGCCGCTAAACGGTTATAAGCATAAGCTCTGTTATAGGCAGTAAGCGTTTGATTAGCAAGTACGGCATAAACCAGTTCGGTTGCTTTTCGGTATTCTCTTTTTTGGCGATAGGCTTCAGCCAGGTTCAGCTTGGCATAATCCGTAACGGTCGTATTGCTTTTATGGCTTTCAATGATTTTTAAAAGTATAGGCACGGATTTATCCGGGACAGATTGCTCCAAAAAAGTACGGACATCATGAAACAAGCTGTCGTATGTTTGTTCCTGCGCTGAAAGGACTTCCGACCGAAACAAAACACATAAATAAAACAGAAAGAAAAATTTCAATATTAAACGTATCATCTCTATAAATACTTGGACAGATGCGCTAAAGTTGCAAAAATAATCTCTAATTTACAGATGTTTTTGCAAAAAATTGAGATGCGACATATTATTCAGATATGAGATGTCTGATTTCAAAGGTCGGACAGTTCAAATCGTCCGACGGTTTCAGAGCAATAGCCGAATGCCTGGTTTTGATATACAGTCGGACTGCGACTATATAAAACAAACTTTCTATGCCGGTATTTTTTGCAAAAGAACTTTTGAAAAAGTCTCGGCCCGACTGTAAAATAAACCCACCCTTAAGTCTTCCCAAGAGTAGAATTAGAATGTTTCCGGTATTTAGAAAGAAAAAACGGAATGGATGGTTTCGTAAAACACCTATTAAAAAGGCGAAGCCCGGCTGCAAAAAAGATTTTATTGTTTGATGATTTTTTGGATATAAACTCTTGTTTCAGTTTCAATTTTCAGCAAATAAATACCGTTTTGAAAATGCGAAATGTTAATAAATAATTATTAAAATACATGAAATTCATTTTGGTAATAATATTTAAAACTCTCTTCAGTCGTATTTAAAAATTTATTCTAAATCATAATATTTATTTCGATATTTTAATAGTAAAATGACGCCTATTTGTTGCCTAAAAATATAAAAATACTATAAATAAAGTATTGTAACTTTCTGTATCGGAAAGTAGTAAAAATAATTAGTAGCAGTCACACTGAAACCGGAATGGTTAAGAGATGAAGTTTCTAAAATACTTTCCAAAGCTTCAAGAAAATATGAAAAGTAATATTCCATTTCATGTATAAATGAAAGTTTATTTAAAATACTAAAAAGCTTCGTGCATACATGAAACTTTAACCTTAAATAATCAAGCTACGTTAATCTTTAGCGTTTCCATAATGTAGGTTTGCAATAAAACTTAAATTATGGAAAACAGCAATACTTCAAGCACTAAAGAAATTATCCAAAAGCGCGGCTTTTAGTATGTCCTATCCTGTAATTGAAAAATCATACTTCGGTTAGTACTGTCTGAACAGAACCTGCTGTGTATAAATTTTAAAATATTTTCCTAAACACCCTTGTTCTTTTTTGCTTTTGGTTTGTTTTTGTTAATTTTAAATTTTGAAAAAACACTGGCAGGGTTTGGATTTATAAAATTTATA
>CAZSIC010000171.1:0-4673 GCA_964606845.1 uncultured Bacteroidales bacterium | reverse complement strand
GGGAGACCAACATCGCTGATACGCGTATCCACGGCACTACCCGCAAACAGGTTAACCCCAATTTCTCACTTGGTTGTCAAAAGGGCTAAAAATAAAAATATTTTCTGTGAATTTGGGCTGTGAGCGGCGATTTTGGTTTGTTATTGGCTCTGGTACAGACCTGTCCTATTGCAAGGTGTTTTTGATCAGCGATAATTTGTGCATGTACCTGAAGAAGCACAAGCGAAAGAAAAACGGCAAGTATAATACCTATTACAGCATTGCTGAGAAGCGTAAGGTTTCTCGCGGCCGTTATGTGGAGAAGATGGTTCTTTATCTCGGCGAGATTTCCGATTCTCAAAAGAAGGCCTGGGAAAAATCGATTGAGATAATCAACGAGGATAACAAGCCGGTTCGCAAATCATTATTTGCTTACGATGAAGACAGCCAAAGCCATTGCGATGTTGATACCATAGCGGTGCAGCTGTCAAAGATGCAGCTGGAGAATCCCAGAACATTTGGCGACTGCTGGCTTGGCTGTGAAATATGGGATAGTCTTGGGCTAGACAAATTCTGGTCTGCTCGTATAAATACCGAGAAGTCTCCGGTTGAATATTCCAAAGTCGTTAAATTGCTTGCGGTGAATCGTCTTATCAAACCCGGCTCGGAGTTTTATGTTCATCAGCACTGGTTTAGTCAAACAGCAATGGATGTATTGCTGAACTGTGATTTTGAGGCAGCGGAAAAGAACCGGCTTTACCGATGTCTCGACAGAATATTGCCTTATAAAGAGGAGCTTTGCTCTTATCTGAAAGACACCTGGCAGATGATGTTCAATCTGGAATACGATATTCTGCTTTACGATATCACCAGCACGTATTTTGAGGGGTTATGCAAACAGAATCCTAAAGCTAAATTCGGCCATAGCAAAGATCGAAGAAGTGATTGTCGGCAGATTCTGATAGCTTTGGTAGTTACGCCTGATGGCTTTCCGATCAATTATGAGATATTGGCGGGTAATACTTCGGAGAAGATTACGCTCAAGCCGTTATTGAACAAGATTGAATCAAAATACGGCAAGGCAGGCAGAATATGGCTGATGGATCGTGGTATCCCAACAGAAGCCGTGCTTGAATATATGCGTGATAATGATATTGGTTATCTTGTTGGTACTCCTCGTAAACTACTGAATGAATTCCAAAAAGAACTCTCCGTGAAAAACTGGCATGATATAAATGACAGCGTTCGCATAAAGCATATGGACAGAGATGGTGAATGTTATGTTTTAGCCCAAAGCAAAGAGCGGATGGCTAAAGAACGTGCTATGCGTAAAAGAAAACTTCGCAGGTATTTAGAAGGCCTTGAAAAGCTAAAGAAATATCGGGACTATGACCGCTTTATGAAAAGACTGGGCGTGCTGGAAAGTCAAGCCGGAGCATGTCGTAAATGCGTCACTCTGACGATTGCGAAACATAACAAGAAAAGGATTGAGGATGGTCAGTTTGATTATAAGTTTGAGGCTGATAAATACCGAGAGATGATTTGTCGTGACGGCACGTATTTTTTACGGACGAATCAAACAGGTAAGGCTGGTGCGGAACTCTGGCGGGAATATATGCTGCAATGCAATGTTGAACAGGCGTTCAAAGAGCTTAAAAGCGATCTGGGCATCCGTCCTGTCTATCACCACAAAGAAGACAGGGTCGATGCTCATGTGTTTGTAGCGTTTATGAGTTATTGTTTGCAAGTGACGTTGAAACATAGACTGCGGGCGAGTGCCTGTGGGATAACCAGCCAGGCTGTTTTGGAGACAATGTCACGAATCCAAATGCTCGATGTGTCCTTTGAAACCCAGGATGGCCGAACTCTGCTGATGCAGAGATATACCGAGCCTGATAGCGATCAAAAACTATTGCTGCACCATTTGAGAATGAACATGCCGCCGCAAAAACCGCCGAAGATATACAGCCGTCAACTCAAAAAATAACAGCACCTTGGCGACAGACCAACAGCCCTAAAAGACTCAAAAATCCACTTTTTACCCCATAAGTGAGAAATTGGGGTTAAAATAGCCGAGCGCGCACCGCCATCTGTAGCCTGCAAAATTCGTCAATTTTCGCAAAAAATCGAAAATTGTAGACGGCGGAGTGAAAATGTCCCACCTGGCGGAGCAAAAATGTACCGCCTGCTGGTTATATAACCGAGACCGCCTCGGCTGTCAAAATCAATTCTGGTTATTGTCTTTCCTGCGTTTGGCCAGTCGTTTTCGGCTCTCTTGGAGTCGATAGCTGGGGCCGTTGGCTTCGATAATATGCACACGGTGGGTCAGTCTATCGAGCATAGCTCCGGTGAGCCTCTCCGAGCCGCACACTTCGGTCCAGTTCTCGAATGGCAGATTGGTCGTGACTATCAAGCTTTGTCGTTCATAGGCTCTGCTGACCACTTCAAAGAGCAGTTCAGCACCGGCTTTGCTGAAAGGCACGTAACCCAGTTCATCCAGGATCAGCAGATGCTGTTTTTCCAACTGGCTAAGCAATCGCTGCAGTTGCCGATCTTCTCTAGCTTCCAGCAGCAGAGTTACCAAAGCGGTACAGCCGAAGAAGCGAACTTTATAACCCTGACAGCAGGCGGCAAAACCCAGAGCCGTTGCCAAGTGAGTCTTGCCGGTCCCACTGTTGCCCATCAGCAGGATGTTTTCCTTATGGTCCATAAATTCACACCGCAGCAATTCTCGAACTAAAGGTTCATTGACTGACGGCTGGGCTGTAAAGTCAAAAGCATCGATAGTTTTCAGCATCGGGAACTTAGCGGCCTGGATACGCCTATCCATCGCCCGTTTCTGCCGATCCGCCAACTCCTTCTCACAAAGCCTCAAGAGATATGTCTGGTAATCACATTTCTCCTGAGAACAAGATTGAGCCAATAATAGATATTCTTTTAACATCGTCGGCAATTTCAACTGCTTGAGATGGTGTTCCAGCAGAACGGTTGATTTACGCTGATTGGACATAACCACCTCCCCAGGTTAGACAGCTATAAGCTGTGATGTCAGTCTTATCAATGATAACATGACGAAGATGTTCCCTGTCGGCCAGGCTGAAGCTGGTAAAAGCATATTCTTCAGTAGTCAGCAAAAACTGCAGTATCGCTTGATAATTGTAGATTCTGCGGTTGAGAGCCTTGCCTATAGCTTTGGCTATCTGTTTTACCGAATACTTGTTCAGCAGCAACAATATCTGGATATATTCTTTAGTGCCGTTATCACGATGGTTTTCCAAACAGCGTCGATAGCTGTTGAAACATTCGGGTAACTGCCAATCTTCCAAAGGACGGGCATGATCCAATGCACCCGGCTTACGCTCTAACAGCTCCAAATAGTGTATAGGTTCAAATATTTGGCATTCCCGGTCCCAGCATCGCTGGTGTTGGGCAATTAGTTCGTCTTTATGATAAATCTCGATAGAACGGACCGAAGCTTTAATCGTTACCTGATGATGAGCCCGGCGGACAGGCACTGAATAATCATTGGTATCGTAACGAACCAGAGATTCACTGCTGACAAAAGTGGAGGAGCCTTTGCGGTAATCAAACCGGTCATCCGGCAAGGCCAGAGATGCAAACTGATCTTCAGTCAGCAATTGCTTTTTGGTCAATGAGTGTTTGCCGCGTAGGACACGATTCAAATCTGAACTGCAGCATTCAAGCAGAAGCTTATTAAGCTCATCATAGTCCTGAACCTGAGGAACAGGGACCATGAAGTTCAGACGGGCGTATTTTACCGAACCTTCGACCACGCCTTTTTCGTTAGGCCTGCGAACATTACAGAAGTGAGGCTCGAAAAGATAATGACTGATTAACTTTTTGAACTCTGATGTGTACTTACGCTTATGATGAGTCAATATCTTCTTTATGGCGATGCGGGTGTTGTCGTAACTGATGCGTTTGGGCACACAGCCGAAGAATTCAAAGGCTCTCACATGGGCTTCCATAAACCCTTCGGTACACTCCCGAGGCAAGGCCATCACGAACATCGCATCGGAATAAACCATGCTCATGACAAAAAAGCAGACTTTTTTCAAAATACCATTGAAATTGATTACTGCATAACCAAAGTCTACCTGAGCTTCGCCCGGCCGCTGACTCAAAGGCATGAATACTTCCTTCGAAACCTTTTTGATCTCACGCACCGCATCCTTGACGATGGTATAACCCCCGGTAAATCCCTCCGATTGCAGAGTCTCCCAAATCTTCTTGGCGGTGTAATACTGCTTGGCCTCCTGCTGATCCGAATGTATCAGCTCTTTTATGCGGCCAAGATAAGGCCCGATCTTGCTCTTTACCGGCGGACGACTACGGCGATAACCCGGTGGCTCGCTGTGATCCCTGATCTTCCGCAAAGTCTGACGATGGAGCCCAGTCTCACGTGATAATTCACGCAAAGGAACCTCCTGATTACGAATCCTTGTTCTCAACTTGATCCATTGGTCCATGTTCGTATACACTCCTGTTCGCTCCTGCAATAATCGATGGTAAAACTTGTCAAAATCAAGATTTACCAGCAATTATCCCAGGTTTTCAATTACAGGGGTACACTTTTAATCCGCCCGCCAGGTGGGACATTTTCACTCCGCCGTCTACATTGGCAAGTGATATTTTGTGAATGTCATTGTTTTTTGGGATTTTTCTTGTTGTCT
>CAZSIC010000170.1:0-4769 GCA_964606845.1 uncultured Bacteroidales bacterium | reverse complement strand
CATAGCCACCTTTTAAATTCGCCTCTACATAATTATCATTTGCTTTCTCAATATAATGATACAATTTGGGATAATTTTCGGCAAAACCGGCCCACAACTTATCGCCAATTCCTACACCATCCAGGTTAAGCAAAGCGACAATCTGCTCGAGGGGCACAGGTGGATTTTTCAGGAAATACTGGGCGCCTCTTATCGCAGCTTCTTCGGCACCAAACATTAAAAAGATCACCGAACGCTTTAATTTTATATCTTCATCCGATAATGCCTTTGCCAGGGATAAATTAATACTAACTGCAGAAGCATTATCATTGGCGCCAGGCATGATTTCATAACATCTGCCTAAAAAATCTAAATGGCCGCCCAGCACAATATACTCATCCTTTAATTCAGGGTCGGAACCCTCAATAACACCAATTACATTGGATGTTACACCTTTCGGATGATGTTTGGTATTGTTTTTAATTAGAAATCTTTTGTCGGTTTTAAACGAACGCGGTTGAAGTAAAGAATCAATCTCCTGAACCAATTTTTCATGCTCAAAACCGGTGTTTTCAAAAATATCGGTAACTACTTGATCGCCCACATAGGATAGGATAAAATCCTCAATATAAGCATTATTGGGATTCCCGATATGGTAATTATATAAAAATCCGGCAGCACCGTGTTTAAAGGCGTTTATTAATTTATATTGATGAAAAGAATAGGGCCTCCAGGCGATAAAGTTCTCATGATCTGCATTTACTGGAGCTTCCCGCTCCACCAATACAATTTTATCTTTTACATCCACATTGGCATAATCATCATATCCTAATTCGGGTGCAGTAATCCCATAACCCACATAAACAACCTCAGCCTTTACTTCACCGTTGCCTGATGTTGAGCCCGGAATAAACTCTTCAACATATTCATAATTCTTTATGATGTTATTCTCTTCATCAATCATCTGAACCACACATCCTTCGTACACGTCCGTATATGGATGAGGGAATTTTTGTAAATAGCCCATTTCATCATTAACAGGCTGAACATCCCAATTTTTAAATTTTTTCACTACCCAATCTGCAGCTTTATCATATCCGATATGCCCGGAAAGCCTTCCTTCAAACTCATCCGAGCTAAGTGTATCCACATAGGCATAAAGTTCATCTGCCGAAATAGATTCCATTGTCTGAATAACTTCCGGACTATGCTCTGTTTGAGGTGTACATCCAAATACAAGAAAGATAATGAGAAAACCGGCTAATTTTAAGCTAAAATTGCTGCGGGTGCTTGTTTCATTTAAACAATTCATTGTAAAAAAGCTCTCTTGTTGCTTATTTTGTGATAGAGAAATTGATTTCATAGCTTTATTTTTAGATTTTTAAAGATTTCTAAAAATACAAAATTATTCAGATTCCCAATGAGAAATGGTGTAATTAAAAAATTATAAAACTGGTATACAGTTAAATAAAAATCGCACAAATCTAGATTTAAGGTGTGTCGCAATATTCCTTTAATATTTATTAATTTAATAGGGAGTGCGCTTAATTGTACTATAATGTTCATTTCTTTTCCTTGAATGAAAAGAAACGAACCAAAGAAAAATCAAGGACAAACGATGCTTCAACCCGCTCTTGCCTTTGAATGAAATAGTAAACCGACGTAGGACAAGCCCCATCGGAACTATTTCTATCCAAAGGCAATTCACTCCAACGCATGGCTCGCCGTTTGTCCAGGCCAACCCCATCAAATACTTAACCTAATTTCAAAAGTAAAACAACATGTTTTTTATTTAAAGAACACTCTTACCAAAATCTAACAGTTGTTCTTGTATAAAATAATAAAAGATAATCTATAAAAATGATAAAATGTGCGTACTATCCAAAAAAAAAAAGAAAAAGTTGGTGTATTTAGCCTAAAATGCTCGGTAAAAATATTTGAATTTAAAAAACTGCTTTTGCAATTTTACGGATATTATCCGATTGGTCGAGCGTGTAATAATGAATACCGGGGACTTTTCTTTGGATCAATTCTTTAGACTGCATAATTGCCCATTCAACACCAACCTGCCTTACTTCTTTATTGGATTTGCATTTTTTAATCTCACCCATCAGATCATTGGGTAAATCAATATGAAAAGTTTGTGGTAACAAACGTGCATCATTTAAAGTAGCTACCGGTTTAATGCCCGGAATAATTGGGACATCAATATCCATATTACGGCATTTATCTACAAAATCGAAATACTTTTTGTTATCAAAAAACATTTGTGTTACGATATATTCGGCTCCTTTATCTATTTTTAATTTCAAATATTCAAGGTCTACCTCCATATTAGGCGCTTCGACATGTTTTTCGGGGTATCCGGCTATCCCTACCGAGAAATTAGTAGGCATGGCATTCATCAAATGGTCATGCAAATATTTCCCCTTGTTTAAGTCCATTATCTGCTCAATAAGCTCGCTCGTATATTTATGTCCACCGGATTCTGGAGTAAATCGTTTAGTCCCCGAAACAGGATCTCCCCGTAAAACCAACAGATTATTGATTCCCAGAAAATGCAAATCAATTAATGCATCTTCTGTTTCTTCTTTAGTGAATCCACCACAAATAATATGTGGAACCACGGTAATTTTATATTTATTTTGAATAGCTGCTGCAATAGCAACTGTTCCCGGCCTTTTGCGGATAATCTTCTTTTCCATAAAACCGTTCTCCCGGTTTTTATAAATTACTTCCTGCTGATGATAGGTGATATTGATATAAGCCGGGTTAAATTCAATCAGTGGATCGATAGCTGCATAAACCTCTTCAATGTTATGCCCTTTAAGCGGAGGTAAAAGCTCAAAGGTAAACAGGGTATTTTTTGCTTTTTTTATCTTGTCTATAACTTTCATTATTAGTCTTTTAAGCTGTTTTTAAGTATAGTTTAAATTTTGTGCCAGCCGTTTTTCGGCTTCTTCAACACTAATTCCCGACCTGATGGCATAATCAGCTAGCTGGTCTTTACCAATTTTTTGCACATTAAAATATTTTGATTCTGAATGAGCCAAATAAAATCCACATACAGATGCCTGAGGGTTCATCATATAATTTTCGGTTAATTCAATCCCCATTTCGTCGGTTTTTAACAAGTCAAAAACTGGCTTTTTTAATGTATGATCAGGCAAAGACGGATATCCTATGGCAGGCCTTATGCCACGATATCGCTCATGCAACAGATCATCATACGATAACTTCTCTTTGATGGCATATCCCCAATATTCGCGCCTTACTTTTTCGTGTAACATTTCGGCAAAAGCTTCGGCCAGCCGGTCGGCCAGAATTTTTAACATGATCGCATCATAATCATTCCCGGCTTCTTTAAACTTTTGAACCCATTGTTCGGCACCAATCCCTGTGGTTAAAGCAAACAGCCCGATATAATCTTTTTTCTTGTGATTTAAAGGAATCATAAAATCTGACATGCAAATATTAGGTTCATTTTCCGGTTTTAGCCGCTGGTTTCTGATCATAGGCAACCGCACAACCTCCTGGTTGCCATTTTCGTTGTAAATAATGATATCATCCCCATCGGAATTGGCCGGATAAAACCCAAAGGAAGCATTGGCTTGTAGCATATTTTTTTTGATAATCCGATCGAGCATTTGATGTGCCTCGTCAAAAAGCTTTTTGGCTTCGGGTCCTTTTACAGTATCCTCAAAAATTGCAGGGTAACGGCCCGAAAGATCCCAGGCATGAAAAAAGAAAGTCCAATCGATGTATTTTACCAAATTTTTTAGTGGATAATTTTCCAACACTTTAGTTCCTAAAAATACCGGCTTTTTTATATCTGAATGCTCCCAATCGATTGAAAAGCGGTTTTTTCTTGCTTCTTCAATACTGATATATTCTATACCCGACCTGGATTGATTATATTTATTGATCGCTCGCTGGTAATCTTCCTGGAGCTTATCAAGGAATCCTTTTTTCAAATCTTTAACCAACAGGTTATTCACCATATTCACACTCTGCGAAGCATCTTTAACATATACCACAGGTGCCGAATAAACGGGATCAATTTTTAACGCGGTATGTATTTTTGAGGTGGTAGCCCCGCCAATAAGCAACGGAATATCCAGTTTTCTCCTTTCCAAATCACGGGCCCCTATAATCATTTCATCCAGCGATGGAGTAATTAATCCGCTAAGTCCAATGATATCGACTTTTTCTTTTATGGCTGTTTCTACAATTTTTTCAGATGGCACCATCACTCCCAAATCAATCATTTCGTAATTGTTACACGAAAGCACCACGCTCACAATATTCTTCCCGATATCGTGCACATCACCTTTTACGGTAGCTATAAGGATTTTCCCTTTGGGTGATGTATCGCCTGCATTTTTCTTTTCCTCTTCGATAAAGGGTAGCAAATAAGCAACAGCCTTTTTCATTACACGTGCACTCTTGATTACCTGGGGCAAAAACATTTTTCCTGAACCAAACAATTCTCCCACTTTGCTCATCCCTTCCATTAAAGGGCCTTCAACAACTTCAAGGGCAGCATTATAATTTTTTCTTATTTCCTCTACATCTTGTTCAATAAAATCCAATATTCCTTTAATAAGTGCGTGATTAATTCTTTCCTGAACAGTATCTTTCCTCCACTGGTCGAAATCTTCTTCTTTTTTTCCAGAACGATCATTTTGTTCGGCGAAAGCAAGCAAACGTTGGGTTGCATCAGCCCTGCGGTTTAACACCAAATCTTCGGTAAGCTGAAGTAAATCTTTTGGTATGTTATCATATATTTC
>CAZSIC010000169.1:0-4829 GCA_964606845.1 uncultured Bacteroidales bacterium | reverse complement strand
GCTCTGCCGATTTCTGCTGCAGTTTCAGAATATTTTTAATCTTTGGATTTTGTGTGCTTGTAATTTGTTCTGCCATTTTTTACTAATTTAAGCAAATTATAGTGTTGCTAAATTATAGAATATTATTGGAAATTGGGTATTCTCAGAAAATAGAAATAACTCTAAATATTGTTTTTTTAAATTAATTCTAAATTAAAGGTTTAATAAGTTCGTTTAAAAAAATAAGTTATTTTTAAGTTTGAAATTAACCTAAAAATTAAATATTATGAATCGATTTTTTATTACTATTATTATTTTATTCTTCTATTTAACATGCTATTCTCAGCCAAATAAAATAAAATTTGGGAAAGTAAGTAAAGATGAACTTAAAATGCAAGAATACCCAAATGACACAAGTGCAAATGCAGTTGTTTTAAGTGATATTGCAGAGTTGCGTTTCTTTTACAATAATGATCCAAATTCTAATGGTTTTGAATATGAATTTACGCGACATTTAAGAATTAAAATATTTAATAAGAGTGCTTTTGATTATGCTAACCAGGAAATCTTGTTAAGACATTCTCCATCCAGTCAAGAAAGAGTTACGAAACTAAAAGCATTTACTTTTAATTTAGTTAAAGGGAAGTCTGAAAAAGACAAAGTAACTCAAAGAGATATAATGAGAAAAAAATACAATGATAATATTGATATTGCTAAATTTACCATGCCCAATGTGAGAGAAGGTTCTGTAATTGATATAGAATATACATTGAGATCAGATTATTTGTATTATTTAAGAACATGGAATTTTCAATATGAAATTCCAGTGCAATGGAGCGAATATTACCTTTCCATACCAGAATATTTTAATTATAGTCATTTTTTTGAAGGAGTTCAAGATTTAGTAATTAATAGTCAAAGTAAGAAAACAGAGCGATTTATAATTCGATGGGAAACGGAGCGGACAGCCAGAAATATCTCTAACAGAAGGAGTGAAACAATGCCACATAAGCATACTGAAGAACTTAATCCCACAGCTAACGTGTTACATTTTGCGGCAAAGAATGTTCCTGCCTTTAAAAAAGAACCATATATGGCATCAATAGATAATTATATTTTTAGAGTAAAATTTGAACTTTCATGGACAAAATACCCGTACTCAACAGCCAAGAGTTATGCCAAATCCTGGGAGGCTGTTAATAAAGACCTGATTAATAGAAGCGACTTTGGGGGTCTCTTAAATTCAAATATACCTAAAGAATTAGTTTCAGATATTATTAAAGGACTCAATACAGATGAAGAAAAAATGTATGCAATTTTCAATTATGTTAAAAACAATATTAGATGGAACGGGAAAAAAAAATTAATTTCTGAATCTTCATTAAGGAATATTTTAAAAGACAAGACAGGCTCATCTGCTGAAATTAATATGCTTTTAGTCGTTATGTTGAGGGAGGCTGGTATAAATTCTCACCCGGTAGTTGCCAGTACCAGAGATAATGGAATTGTAAATACAAATCGCCCTGGATACGAACAGTTTAATTATACATTAGCTTATGCTTTAATAAACCAACAGAGCTTTTTAATGGATGCAACAGATCCTTATTGTTTTCCAAACTTCTTGCCCGAGCGGTGTTTAAATGGCCAAGCTAGAATCGTTAGCGAAAATTTTACCGACTGGATTAATTTAAATGCAAATTTTACTTCAAAAGAGATTACCGGAGGAAATTTTACTTTTGATGAAGATGATAATTTTATAGGTAAAATTCAAAATACAAAAAACCATTATTTTGCTTATGACTTTAGAGAAAAACTTGATGATTATGCAAATCTTGATAAATACATTGAAGAGTATCAAAATGAAAATCATAATATTGAGATATCTGATTATTCTTTTGAAAATATTGACTCTTTGTTTTCTCCCATAAAATCGAGTTATACAGTAAAGATTAAAGAAAGTACTGATAAAATTGGTGATATGATTATATTCAACCCATTAAATATTTATGCAGAATCAGATAATCCTTTTAAAGCTGACCAAAGAAAGTATCCAATAAATTATGTGTATCCATTTGAACAGCTATATGTAATGAATTATCAGATACCCGAAGGATACAAAGTAGAAGAAATGCCTCAAAGTATTCAACTTGTTACCCCTGACAATTCAGCAACTTTTTTATATAAAATTATCCAAAGTGGTAGTATTATCCAGGTTACATGCAAAAAGAATATATCAAAAACTTTCTATATGCCAGCCGAATATAAGATAATTAAAGATTTTTATAATCAAATGATTGCGAAGCAAGCTGAAAATATTGTATTAAAAAAAATAATTTAGGATGAAAAGCAGAAACCTTATAGCTTTTTTAATTGTATTTATAATAATGATTAATCCTTTAATTGGGAATGAATATGATTCCAATAAGATTCCTGAAGGATTAAAAAAAGATGCAAATGCTGTTATTCGAAGCGACAATTCGAAACTTGAGATAGAATCAATAAAAAAGGCTTATTATACTTCTAAGTCTGTTATTACAATTCTAAATAAGAAGGGAGATCATTTTGCCAATTTATATGTTTTTTATGATAAATACAGAAAAATTGATGATATACAGGCAAAAGTATTTGATAGTGGTGGGAAGTTAATCCACAAGATTAAATCACGAGATTTTAATGATCAAAGTATTTCTTCAGGCGGTACGTTATATGATGATAACAGGGTAAAATATTACACTGTTTTTCAGACAAAATATCCATATACAGTTGAATTTGAGTATACTATTAAGTTAAATGGGTTCATACATTTTCCAATGTGGCTCCCTGTTAATGCATATAATGTAGCTGTAGAAAATTCTGAATATATTGTGAAATCAAATGCAGATATTGGGTTTCATTATAAATCAGTTAATATTGGTGAACCTATTATTAAAGAAGAAAATGGAGAAAAATTTTATAATTGGTCAATTCAGAATTATCCTGCAATAGTTTATGTACCCTTTAATCCATTTTTATTTGAATTCACCCCTGCCATACATTTCGCTCCAAATGATTTTTATTTTGATGGTTATCAAGGAAGTCAAAGCACTTGGTATGATTTAGGTAAATGGGCAAACCAATTATTAGAGAACAGAGATCAATTATCTGATAAAACAAGGCAAGAAATACAGAATATTATTTCTTTAAATTATGACAAAGCCAAAACCATAAAAAAAATTTATGAGTACATGCAGTCTAGAACAAGATATGTAAGTATTCAATTGGGTATTGGTGGTTTTCAACCCTTTTCAGCTTTAGAAGTAGATAATCTCGGTTATGGCGATTGTAAGGCTTTGTCTAACTATATGGTCTCATTGCTAAAGGAAGCAGGAATTGAATCATACTATGCAATTGTTAGAGCGGGGAAAAATACCAGAAATATTTATTCTGATTTTGCAAGTGTTGGTCAAATGAATCATGTTATTGTTTGTGTTCCATTAGAAAATGATACTTTATGGCTAGAATGTACAGATCAGGAGCAACCTTTTGGTTTTTTGGGTTCATTTACCGATGATAGAAAAGCATTATTAATTAAACCTGAAGGAGGGGTGCTTGTAAGAACAAGCAATTATGGTAAAGACAATAATATACAATCTAGAAAAATAAATGTAAATTTATTAGAAGAAGGGAAAATATTAGCCGAAATAAAAACAGATTATAAAGCAATTCAGTATGATAATATTTCGCAACAATTCAAAAATAGCAAAGAAGATCAACAAAAATATTTATATAAAAACATCAAATTAACAAATTTTAAAATATTAAACTTTAATTATGAGCAGGACAAGAAGCCTATCCCTGAAGCGAAAGAACATATCAATATACAAGTAAATCAATATGCCAGTATTTCTGGGAAAAGAATGTTTCTGCCACTCAATTTATTAAACAAACATGAATATGTTCCTAAAAAACTTGAAGAACGAAAAACAGATATTGTTTTAAATTATGCTTATTCTGATTATGACACAATAGTATACAATATACCTAAAGAATATAACATTGAATATATTCCTGAATCAATAAAAATAGTAAGTCAATTTGGCGAATACAAGTCATATACCACAGAAAAGAATGGATCTTTATTGTATATAAGAATAAATAAAAGAAATAAAGGAAGATTTCCTGCAGACTCATACGACCAATTAATTGAATTCTATAAAGATATTGCAAAAGCCGATCAGCAAAAAGCAATATTGATAAAAGGGTGATAATATGTTACTTACAAGATGATAATTTTTATTAATGATTGAATTTGGAAGCATAACGCTCCGTAACTGGCAACAAAAAGATATCAGCTCGTTGGTAAAAAATGCCAACAATAAAAAAATATGGGATAACCTTAGAGATGAGTTCCCTTATCCATATACGGAGCTGGCAGCAAAACAATGGATAGAAATTGCGAACCAAGATAACCCATTACGAAATTTTGCCATTGTTTACAAAGAAATAGCTGTGGGAGGTATTGGAATCAATATTTTAACAGATGTTTTCAGGAAAAATGCAGAAATTGGCTACTGGATAGGTGAAAAATACTGGAACAAAGGCATTGCAACTAAAGCATTAAAAGCAATGGCTGTTTATACTTTCGAAAATTTTGATGTAGTACGAATTTTTGCCCATGTTTTTGAAAATAATGATCCATCTATAAGGATTCTGGAAAAATGTGGCTTTATACAGGAAGCCAGTTTAAAGAAATCGATTATAAAAAATAATCAAATACAGGATTGCTATATTTATGCTTTATTAAAACCTTAAACTTTATTTATCATGATCAAAAAACTGTTTTTAATTGTTTCAATATTTTTGGTATCTGT
>CAZSIC010000168.1:0-5051 GCA_964606845.1 uncultured Bacteroidales bacterium | reverse complement strand
GCAGCAATAAATTGTTTACTTGAAAGTTTTAGTAAAAATAATAAAAATGAAGCAAGAATAATAAAAAGAGAAAAAATAAATTTTGAAAATGGATGTATAGCAGCTAATGAATTTTTCATGACTTATGGTTTTATTTAATTTTTAATAATTTTGCGCCTAAATTAATACAATAATTTAAAATTTGTTAAAAATAGGGAACATAGAATTGGGTGAGAAGCCACTTTTTTTGGCTCCAATGGAAGATATAACCGATCCATCATTCCGCTACCTTTGTAAGCATTTTGGAGCAGATGTGGTTTATACCGAATTTGTAGCCTCGGAAGGTTTGATTCGCGATTGTAAAAAAAGTTATAAGAAATTACAATTATTTGATTTCGAAAGGCCTGCTGCTATTCAATTATACGGACATCAAATTGATTCGATGGTTGAAGCAGCAATAATGGCCGAAGAAGCAAATCCTGATTTTATAGATCTAAATTTTGGATGCCCGGTTAAAAAAATTGCCACCCGTGGTGCTGGAGCCGGAATGCTACAAAATATTCCACTCATGCTTGAAATGACCGAAGCTATTGTAAAATCTGTTAATACTCCTGTAACGGTTAAAACACGCCTTGGGTGGGATGATGATCGTAAAATTATTGTTGAACTGGCAGAGCAATTGCAAGATAAAGGAATAGCCGCTTTAGCTATTCACGGACGTACACGCATGCAAATGTATAAGGGCGAAGCAGACTGGACATTGATCGGAGAGGTAAAAAATAATCCTCGTATAAAAATCCCAATTATTGGTAATGGCGACATAAAAGATGCTCAATCGGCTAAAAACGCTTTCGAAAAATACGGCGTAGATGGAATAATGATTGGAAGAGCAACCGTTGGGAGACCATGGATATTTAAAGAAATTAAAGGATACCTGGAAAAAGGGGCGGTAATGAAACCTCTAACAATAAAAGAAAAAGTAGAAATTGCAAAGCTACATCTAACAAAATCCATTGAATGGAAAGGTGAGCCCAGAGGGATCTTTGAAATTCGACGCCATTTTTCCAATTATTTTAAAGGGCTCCCCCATTTTAAAGAAATAAGAATGAAGCTTGTAACTTCACTGGATGTGAACGAGCTACATAAAACTCTGGACAGTGTAACAGAAAAATACGGACACATCGATGAATCTCAACAGAAAGATGATTACACTTTTTTTCAGTACTAGTTTTTTTACACGTGAATTTTCTTTATTTTAGTTTCAAAAAAGATGAAACCTTCATGCTTAAGGATAAAAAATTATATTAAAACAAGCACAAAAGGATATGAATAAAACATGAGGGTTCGCTGAACACCTTAAAAAATAAACAATCGTGTGAGGCAACAAATACCATTAAAGACAAATAGAAAAATATAACATTCAAATATTTAGTAGTTTAACCAAAATATATTCGAATGAAAAAAATATACTGCCCGTTGTACATTTTTTCAATTTTGATTGCATTAATTGGTATGAAAAACTCTTCGGGACAAACCATAAAGCTACCCAACCCTGATTATAAAGGCAATGTATCGGTCGAAGAAACAATGCTTAATCGCAGGTCTGTACGCGAATTCGAATCTAAGGCTTTAAATCTAGAGCAGATATCTCAAATTTTATGGGCAGCCTATGGCATAACACAGGAAATGAATTCTTCCTCGTTTTTGCGCGGTGGTTTTAAAACAGCCCCATCGGCAGGAGCGCTTTATCCTCTCGAAATTTATGTGGTAGCTGGTAATGTTAATGGCCTTAATCAAGGAATATACAAATACCTGCCCGAAGGACATCAGTTAATGAAAACATACGATCAGGATGTACGAGAAGAATTGGCAGAAGCTGCCATAAACCAGGATTTTATAGCACAAGCTCCGGCAAGCTTATTTTACTCGGCAGTTTATTCGCGAACAACAGGCAAATATGGAAAACGAGGTGAAGAAAGATATGTTTGCATGGATTTAGGACATTCAGCTCAAAATGTTTGCTTGCAAGTAGTTGCCATGAATTTAGGTACCTGCCCGGTTGGCGCTTTCGATGATAGAATGGTGAGAAATGTTATGATGATTCCTAATAATGAAGAGCCACTATATATCATGCCCATTGGTTATCCAACCGGTGGAGGGACGTTCAGAGAAAGATAATTATTATTATTTTGACTTAATAAAGTTTGAAAATAGGAAAATAAATATTTTAGCTTTCTTATTTTTTTGTTTCTTTCAATGATTTCTGTGGCTCAAGAGCATAAAAATGTCCTTGATGAAAAACACGAGCATCACCTTGCTAATTTCGAAGTCGGTATTTCCAATGGAATCGTTTATAATGCCACTGAAAAAGAGCTTACTTACGATCCACATATCCATTTTATAAAACTCTTTGGTAAAAATCATCCATTTGGATTGGGATTGGGCTATGAACACATTTTTGACGAGCATCAGCATAATGCATTCAATGTCATTTTTCATTATCGCCCGGCTAACCATTTTGCATTAAATTTAGCTCCGGGTATTGCATGGCTTTCCTCCGAAAATAAATCTGCTAAACCGGCCATGCATATCGAAGGTTTGTATGAATTCGAAATAGGGCGTTTCCATTTAGGCCCAATTCTCGGTATCGGAATCAATCCCGAAGATTTTCATGCTTCGCTGAGCTTACATATTGCCATTGGATTTTAAAATCTAAACCTATTGTAAAGCATACGATTTTATGTTAAAAGTCATGATTTTTAACATGGAATGCACTAATTTTGTGCAAAATTTAATATTAACAATTTGTTATGACTGACAAGATGAAACAAACAAAATTGTTCGAAGAATTTCCACCCATATCAACACAGGAGTGGGAAGATAAAATCAAAACTGATTTGAAAGGTGCTGATTATGAAAAAAAATTGGTTTGGAGAACCATTGAAGGATTCAGTGTACGACCATACTATCGGGCCGAGCACCTTAAAAACCTCAAGCACCTAAAATATGTTCCAGGAGAATTCCCTTTTGTTAGAGGTAATAAAGTAAAATCAAATGAGTGGTATATTCGCCAGAACATTGATGTTACTGATCCCAAAGAAGCCAACAAAAAAGCACTCGATATTTTAATGAGAGGTATCGATTCTCTGGGTTTTGATTTAACCGAAAAAGAAAAGCTTTCCAACAATGATTTAGCAAATCTTTTAAAGAATATTTGTTTAGAAAGTATTGAACTCAACATTATGGGAGCTACTGCTGCACATCCTTTTGTTGATTACCTGAAAAATAAAATTACGCAAGAAAATATTAATGCCAATGAAGTAAAGGGTTCTGTTTGCTTCGATCCGTTGGCTCACCTTTCACTGCGTGGAAACTTTTGCAAAGCCCAGGACGAAGTATTTGAAACAGCAAAAGCATTGATTGAAAAAGCAAAAAGCCTGACAAAATTCCGTACCATAGGTGTTAACGGAGAGATGTTTAGTAACTCTGGTGCATCCATTGTTCAAGAGTTGGGATTTGCATTATCCATGGGAAATCAATATCTGAATATTTTAACCGATAAAGGTCTGGATGTTGACACAGTATCACAAAACATTAAATTTAATCTTGGCGTAAGCACCAACTATTTCATGGAAATAGCAAAGTTCAGAGCAGCACGAATGCTTTGGGCAAAGATTGTTGAGGCATATGAGCCAAAAAACAATGAAGCGGCTAAGATGAATATCCATGCTGTTACATCAAAATGGAATCAAACCATTTACGACCCTTATGTAAATATGCTTCGAGGTACAACCGAATCGATGTCGGCTGTGCTTGCAGGGATTGAATCACTAACAGTAACTCCTTTCGATGTTTCGTTTGAAAAACCCACCGAATTTGCCGAGAGAATTGCAAGAAATACACAAATTATCTTAAAAGAAGAATCATATTTTGATAAGGTGGTTGATCCTGCAGGAGGTTCATATTACATCGAAAACCTTACTGCTTCGATTGCCGAACATGCATGGAGCCTGTTTAAAGAAATTGAAGAAAAAGGTGGTTATATCGAGGCGTTTAAAGCAGGTATTATTCAGGACAAAGTAAATGAAACAGCGAACAAACGAAACCTGAATATAGCATCTCGCAAAGAGGTTATTCTTGGTGTTAATCAATACCCCAATGCCGAAGAAAAAATGGAAGCTAAATACGATGCTGATACCATTCTTACAAAAAATATAAAAAGAGAAGATGCTATTGCAGAACCTCTGAAGCCTTATCGAGGAGCTGAAGAGATTGAATTACTTCGATTAAAAACCGACCAGGCAGCTAAAACACCAAAAGTATTCTTATTAACCATTGGAAATCCGGCAATGCGTAAAGCAAGAGCCGGTTTTGCTTCAGGGTTCTTTGCCTGTGCTGGGTTCGACATTATCGATAATCTTGGTTTTTATTCTGTTGATGAAGGTGTAAAAGCGGCATTTGATCAAAAATCTGATATTGTTGTGGTGTGTAGTTCCGATGATGAATACCCCGAAGTTGCACCTGCTATTTTTGAAAAAATTGACAACAAAGCAATTACCGTTGTTGCCGGTTATCCGGCATGTGTTGATGACCTAAAAGCAAAGGGAATAAAGCATTTTATTCATATAAAATCAAACCTGCTTGAAACATTAAAAGGTTTTCAAAAAGAATTAGGAATCGAATAAAGAGATATGAGCCTGCCTGTCGGCAGAAAGGTATCAAGATATTTAGTATCAAGACAAATAGAAAATCATGCATAATTTTAAAGAACTAAAAGTTTGGCAGAAAGCAAGAAGGTTGGTTAAAGAGATATATTTAATCTTGAAATCTTTCCCTGAAGATGAAAAGTATGGGATTGTCTCGCAAATGAAAAGAGCAAGTGTGTCAATACCTGCTAATATTGCTGAAGGAACCGGACGAAATACAGATAAAGATTTCTCTAGATTTCTTGATATTGCAACAGGATCAAGTTTTGAACTTGAAACATTGATAATACTTTCTTTAGATTTAGAGTTTCTAAAGGAGTCTGATTATAATAGAATAATTGCAGACCTTGAAGAGATTCAAAAAAT
>CAZSIC010000167.1:0-5063 GCA_964606845.1 uncultured Bacteroidales bacterium | reverse complement strand
AATTTCAAATAAGGGGATCTCGATCTGAAAGGGCCGGGCGATCCGGCCCTGCAGCTTAACCACGGCCTGGCCGACCTCTAATGTACCCAGCAGCTGCCGTTCCCGGTCCATCAAAAAACACTGGCCCATGGCATTGACATCGGTTTTGTGTTTGAGGTTCAGGCAGATCGTGCAGTAGGTATTGCCCAGCGCCGGAAGCGAGATCTTGGATGGATGCTGATCCAGCAGGACCAGACTCTCGCCAAACTCCCTGATCTCCCGAAAGAGGATCTCCATCACCGACTGGCCGCCGATCAGAGATCGTCTCTCATCACTGAGGACATGATGGGATTCCTCGATCACGATGATATGCTTGAACGTTTCCCGTTTTTCTTCGGTCATCCGCTTATGATGGATCCATAACAGCATCGCCTGGATAAAAAACACCTTATCCGACTGGGTTAAGGCATCCAGCTCAAAGATCACATTATGATCCAGCAGATGATCAAGGCTGGTATTATGATTGGTATTCAAGAGTTTATCCATATCCCCGAAACACAGCGAGGACAGGGCCCGGAGGGTCGATGAGAGCCAGCCCGACTCTCGGCCCCGGGTATCCATGTTTCGGGCCTTCACCAGGACATCTTTGAAGGTCGGCCAGTTCTGGACCGTGCCGTCATAGACCCCGGCCTGGTCATAGACACTGTCCACCGCCTGTTGTAATAGAAAAAGTACCCCGTTACCGAGGCAATAGGAATGGGCGATGACCTCGTTGAGTTTTTTCAGCCAGGTCCTCGGATCGGTCCCGGCCGGGGGGATCAGAGGATTGAAGGTAAAGGGTACGACATTTCGGCCGATGGTATAGACCTGGGTATTCTTAAATTCCGGCAGCGATAAGAGGTCTCGGTAATTTCGTTTCCAGTCAAAGATCAAAAAGGGTTTTTGGTGGTCATTCAGGGCCTTGAGAAGGGTAAAGCCGGCATTGGTTTTACCGGCACCGCTTCTGCCGAAGATGGCCACATGCTGGATCCATTCATCCTCGCGCAGGCCGAAGGGATATAATTTTTTGTCCAGATACGTTACCTGGCCCACAGGATATTGCCCTGCGGCGGCCTGCTGAGGGGGCGGCAGGAGGATATTTTCCGACTGACCGAGTTTCTGGGGCGTGTATGTAGCGGTCAGCAGCTCCAGGTACCGTTCGATCTGTTTTTTACCGTCCGCATCTTCAGCCAGATAAGCCTGGTAGATCTGATCGGCCTTGTTGCCGATCAGGGGTTTTAATCGCAGGCAGACCTGCCGGATATCCTTCGAGGGTGTATCAATGACCATAGCCGGCCTCCACATCCGAGAAGATATGATACCGCTGGCTGACTTGCTTGTAGCTGTGCGCGGTCTCGAACATCTTTTCTCTGAGGTCCACGGTATCCTTCCAGAAGGCCAGTTCTTCATGCCGTCTTTCCTGCTCCAATTGAAGTAACTGATTTTCCAGGCCGGAGAGTCGTTTGCCCCGGTCCGGGAAGTGATTGATCTCGACCCCGAATTTTTTCTCCTGGATCTGGAGGTGGCGGTGCTCGATATCCCGAATATGGGTGTTGTGAAGCCGGCACCGTTCATAGAACAGGTTGGACAAGTGCTGAAGGTCAAGGGATTGCTGCTGTTTCTGGCTGCCGAAGACCTGCTTGGCCAGGGTATAATCTTCTGTGGATTCAGATGGGGTGATGGCCTTTTGAAGGGCCTCGGCATCGATGTGAAAGGAATCGAGGTAATTACTCACCGGCCAGTTCAATACCAGCGGTGCGGATGTCCTATAGCCGCGGCTGTCGTGATTTTCCTGCATAACCAGGTTCCGCAGTGCATACGTTTTATTGGGCATCATGGTGATTTGTTACTTTTCAGTGGTAATACAACAAATCCGGGGTTTATAAACTTATCGGTGATGGCCGGCAGTCGAAACATTTTTATACCACGCATGCCTTAATAAAAAATGAGTAAACAACATATCCCCGAGGCAATTGATGAACTCAATGCGATGTTCGAGGAGCTCAAGGCGTTGCTGGCATGGCATCGGTTCAAACAGTGGGAAAACCGTCAATGCGGCCCTGTCAATTTTCAATGCGATGATACCCTGCTGCAGGACCTTAACAATCGATATCTGGCGTTTTTATCCCAGGCGATGCGGATTCGTGCAGCACTCGATGATCCGAAACTGACTGAACATAAACGAAAAACCTTTCAACAACAGATCGCCCAACTGGAGCTTCAGGCCGGTTACTTAGGCTCCCCTGTCAATATCTACTGAAAATGAAAATCAGGTTATTCAGCTTTTTTAAGCGAAAATCCAAAAAGAACAAGACCAGACGCAGGTATCGCAAACGAACGACTTCTAAGCAGCAGAACCGACATAACCCGGCAATTGAGGATATTCAGAGCCGGATCAAAACCATTAATCTGATCCTTTTCAAGCACGATCAGGATATTACGGAACATACGCACATCCTTGAAAACCATATTGACACACTCCAAACCCTTGAACAGCGTATCGCCCGTCAGCCGATCAGTCCGCTTATTCCTTCGATGGATCGACTGAACCGACCCATCCAGGCGCCCGCTGCTGTTTCAACGACCAGGCCGGTCACCGGATTAACCGATCAGACGTTTGATCTGTCGCGTTTCTCACCTCAGGAAAAGCGAATCCTTTCGGTGTTTTTTCAGAATAAATCCATGGCCCTGTCCTATGTCGATCTTGCCCGCAGCATGGGAAAATCACCCAATACCATCAAAAATCAGATGCGGCAGATTATTATGAAGGCCGATCTGTTCGACTATACAGTCGATCATGAAAACCGGAAGCGCTACCAACTCAAAGACAACCTGAAGATTGAAAAATATCTCAATATTACCCATTAGTCGAGGTTCAGGCGTCTAAAGGCATCGCTCAAACGCCTGGTTGTGTCTGATCCGCCGGTGTAAAAGGGCAGTACAGGTGTGTATTGACAGCAGAAGAGGGATATGCAATGACTGCGGGTGAGGCAAGCGTCCCCATTAGGTACTCCATCATTGTATTTCAGCTTCTTAAAAAACTGTTTTTGGGTGTTTTGTTGTTGAGTGGGTATGCTTAACAGGTTGTCTTCTTAAAATCGGTGAGCCGAATAACAGATGATATCAGTCATTGGACCGGATTTACCAGGGCGCGGCATTTTAAGCGTTCACCAGGGTTTATGCGTCCGCATGGAGACAGGCGAAAGGTTTATAAATCCGCGACACTTTAAACGTGCGGCAGGGTTTATGCGTACCATGGATATCGAACAATACCTTCGGCAAAAACAATCCTCACTTTCCAAGCGCCAGTCACGGATCAAGGACGCGAGTGTCTTCGACTATAATTATATTCCCCAAAAACCCCTGATGCGTCAGGAGATCAAGCCGATGATCGATTCGCTGCTGCGCTATCAGCAGACCGGGATTGCCAATAATGTGCTGGTCTTAGGCTCGCGGGGGTCGGGTAAAAGCCTGTCGGCCCGGTATCTGATGCATTTTCTGTCACAAGAGCAACAATTACAGTTTGTCTATGCCAACTGCCGTCAGCATAATACCAGTTTCAAGATCCTGGCTCATTTACTGAATCTCAGGGCCCGGGGGCGTACTCTGGATGAATTATGGTATCGCTTCACCGACCAGAATAAAGCAAAGACGGTATTTATCCTTGATGAGATCGACCTGATCAATGATAAAGACAAACGAACCGATATTCTGTACCTGATCAGTCGGTCCGAGAACAATTACCAGGCAATTTTATTGAGTAATAATCCCAAATACATCAATACCCTCGATGCATCGATTATGAGTACCCTGCAGCCGGAGATCATTCATTTTTCAAACTATAATGCCTTTGAAGTGGCTTCGATCCTCAAAAACAGGGCGGCAGCCGGGCTGAAAGTCATTCCCGATCAGGTTATCGAGGAAATTGCGGCCCTCACCGTCAAAAACACGAATTCCGATGTCCGGGTGGCCATCAAGACCCTGTATCTATGGGCGATTGAGCCGGATGTCCGCTTGAAAGACCATTTTGAAAAGGCCCGGCGCGATATCATGTTCGATGTGGTCAAGGACCTCAATGATAAGAACCTGCTGATCTTAAAGGCGGCCCAGGCTCACAAAAGCGATTTTGTCAAGGATATCTATGAAGGCTATCGTCGGATCAGCCGCCAGTATAATGAAGAACCGTACAGCTATGTGCACTTTTATTCGAATCTGTCCTACCTGCAGTCTTTGGGACTGGTCATCCTGATCTCCACCAAGATCAATCGGACGTATACCAATCGTATCCAGCTGACCTTTGATCCGGTGATTCTGGAGGCTATCTGGCAATCTCGTTTTGAGTGAGGGACGATCACATGAACATGTCATCATAATGATCCAGGTCATCCCAACTGAATTCGTCCGGATCACAGTAAGCCGGTTCATCCGCTTTGACGCCGGTCTGGTATTCGTGCAGATGGTCCAGGATCCGGTTGCTGACCCTTCGGATCGCCCGGGTGTTTTCACAGATTTCTTCCAGCAGATCGGATTTTTTCTGATCGTGGGGTTTGTCTTTGGGTGTCATTTTAGAATGATAACGGACCGGGGGTATTTAAGTTTTTAGGTGGCCGAACATACGATGTTCACAAGGATATATTAGAAAAGCAGCAATGGCTGAACTATGAATTACGTGTTCTTTGAGAAAAAGGTTATTTGATGGTATTGGTGACATGAATGCTGGTCATGTTCATGGCATTGATCAGCTTATTCGCACATTCAGGATATTCGTAAATAAACTGGATGGGTATGGCCGGCAGATACAGAATATGTTTGGGATGCTCTGTTATTTCAGGGCGACTCAGTTTAATCACCATGATCATATTCATAACGGCAGCAGCCAGCAGGATCAGGATGGTAATCAATTGAAGGATTATCAGCCAGTTGAAAGTGCTTGTTTTCATGGTGTGATTGCTGGTATTTATCAATCTTTCCGTATTTATAAATGTTATCAAAACATCAGATAGGGTTCATAAGGGATGGGCTATAGGCACACAGATATTAAATCC
>CAZSIC010000166.1:0-5088 GCA_964606845.1 uncultured Bacteroidales bacterium | reverse complement strand
GCGGGTTGTTAATTGTTATAATCATTATTGCATTTGCCTTTATTATACATTACAAAAAAAGCAATGTTGCTTTGGTCAAAGCCAAAATAAAAGCCGAAGAGTCTGATCAATTAAAAAGCCAGTTTTTAAAAACCATATCACACGAAATAAGAACTCCTCTAAACGGAATTGTTGGCTTTTCAGAAATTATTACCAGTGAAAAAGTGAGCCAAATAGAAAGAAAAGAAATCAATCAAATTATCCAAAAAAATAGTAATGAGCTTATTTCAACCATTGAAAATTTGGTTGACTTAGCCCATTTAACGACCAATCAATATCAACCCAACTTTAAAGAATTCGAACTATCATCCTTTTTAACCAATTTAGTATCAAAAGTTAAGAATGATTTTTATTTTAAATATCTAAATAATTTGCAAATTAATATTATAAATCAATCTAATATTATCATTCTTACGGATAAATATGTACTCCAAAAAATCATATCGGAATTACTAAAAAATGCCATTTTGTATACCCAAAAAGGAGAAATTAACATTGGTTATGAAAAAAATAACTCAGAACTAAATATTTTTGTAAAAGATACAGGCCCGGGTATACCTAAAGAAAAATTAGATAAAATATTTACTCCCTTTCACCGGGGAAAAGACAATAATAATGTCAAAATAAGTGGCAGTGGTGTTGGCCTGGCATTGGCTTATAATTTTGCAAATGTAATTGATGCACAATTAAATGTTAATACTCAAAATGGCAAAGGAACTAATTTTGATGTTTTAATTCCTTTAAAATCAAATAAAAAGTAATAATTTTGTAAACCTTTTATAATTTTTATTGTCAAATATTTCCGTTTTACATAGATTGTTACAAAATATGCGAATATTCAATTTATTATATAGCCAACCCACTTTTTTAATTATCCTCTTATTATTAATCCCTGAACATTTAAATTCTGATAATTTAAACAATAATAAAGATACTTTTCAAAATGCCCATAATATTGAACTCATCAATCAAAATATTGAGATTTTAAGAAAAAATGTAGAAAATACTCACGATAGCATTAAAGATGCTATTTTAGAAAATATAGAGCTATCACTATCAGAGAATTATGATTATGGCTTAGCATGGAATTATTATCTTATTGGAAGATTTCACCAGCTAAGAAACGAAAATGACAGTGCCATATTTTATTACGAAAAAGCTTGGCCCATTGTGAAAAACATTAAAGAGTCAGAGTTGGCAAATGCTGTTTCTACTGGTTTAGCAAATACATTTTGGGAAACAGGTAATTATAGCTCCGGACTGGAATTATCACTTGATGCTGAACAGTTTTTTGAACAATACAATGTAATGGGGGATAAATATGCAGTATTAAATATAATCGCATTAAATTACGAAGGGCTGTTCGAATATGAAAAGGCATTGGAATATTTTAATAAAACATTAGGAGCTTTAAAAAAATCGGACCGTGAAAGCTTTATGGGCATAGTTTACTCAAATATGGGCAGGTTATATTATAAACAAAAAAAATACATCCAGGCACTTGATTTCATAAGAGAAGGTGTTAAACTGGAAGAAGAAAATTTTTTCTTTTCAAGTGCTGGCAAGTCATACACAATGATGGCCAATGCATTTTTAAAACTCAACCAATTTGACTCTACATTAGTTTATTTAAAAAAAGCACATAATCACAATATAAACTCCGATGATAAAGTAGGTTTGGCAAGAACATATCTAGGTTACGGTGAGTATTATTTTAAACAAAATCAATATAGCGCTTCTGTCGATTATCTTTTTAAAGTGCTTGAAATTGCCAAACCACTTGATTTAAACAATGAAATTTTACATGCAAGCAAATTATTAGCTCAAAATTACGAGCAAGCTGCTAATTACCAAAAATCAACAGAATACTATCAAAAATATTTTACACTTTACCAAGAAATGTATGATGTTGAGAAATTAAATCAATTAAATGCATTAGAACATAAACTCAAATTACAAATTAAAGAAAACGAAATAAACAGGTTAAAAATTCAAGAGGAAGAACAAAATATAAGATATCTAAGCATTTTAACCATTGCCTTAATTTTATTCAGTTTACTTTTATTAATATTTATATATTTTTATCGAAAAAATAACAAACTACTTAAACAAAAAAATAAAGAAATAAACGAACAAAAAGCCAACCTGGAAGAATTAAACCAAAAACTTATACTTGCAGAAACTGATGCCGGTAAGGCTGATGAAATTAAAACCCGCTTTTTAAATAATCTTTCGCATGAGATAAGAACTCCATTAAATGGTATCGTTGGATTTTCTTCACTCATTGCAGAATCAAGGATTTCAGATGAAAAGAAACCCGAGGTATGGAATATTATAAGAAAAAACAGTGAAGAATTAATTAATACGGTTGACGGATTGTTAGAATTGTCAATGGCTGCCTCTGGTGGAGTTAAAATAAACAATACAGAATTTGATGTATATGATTATTTATACCACTTGCATTTTGAAATTATAGAAAGGTATAAAAACATCAATAAATCGGTTGATTTCAACTTTGCAGCTGATAGCAAATTAAAAAACCGGGTAATTTCAACCGATAAAGATTTATTAAGGAGTTGTATTTTAAAAATAATTGATAATGCATTTAAATTTACAAAAAAAGGAAGTGTTGAGTTAGGTTTTAAAGAGGATAACGGTTTCTTACAAGTATTTATTTCAGATACCGGAATAGGTATATTAGAAGAAAAATCAGAAGATATCTTTATTCAGTTTGTAAAAGGTAAAAATATTCCCAAAAATTCTGAGGGTTTGGGCATTGGCTTAACCATTGCCAAACAGATTGCTGAACTAATGGGAGGCAAAATATCGTATGATACAGAAGTTAATAGTGGAAGCACTTTTTATATTTCTATTCCGTTAAATCATGATCAATAAAAATGGTTTTACTAATTTTGGGCAAAATCACTTATTTTAATCATGACCAAAAAAGAGCGTTTCGAAAAGATTATAGAATATTTCCAAAAAGAAAAACCGGTTGCAGAGACTGAATTACAATATGGAACTCCATTTGAATTACTGGTAGCCGTAATACTAAGCGCACAATGCACCGATAAAAGGGTAAATATGATTACTCCTGCCCTTTTGGAGCGTTTCCCTACCGCTTATGAAATGGCACTAGCATCAGTAGATGAAATTTTTGGATATATCAAAAGCTGCTCTTATCCAAATAATAAAGCCAAGCATTTGGTGGGCATGTCGAAAATGCTGGTCGAAGAATTTAATGAAATTGTTCCCGACGATGTAAAAGAACTCCAAAAACTTCCGGGTGTAGGCCGGAAAACAGCCAATGTAATTGCCTCTGTGGTTTATCAGAAACCGGCACTTGCTGTCGATACACATGTACACAGAGTTTCAAAACGGATTGGTTTAACTACCCTTGCTAAAACCCCTTTAGAAACAGAGAAACAACTGATAAAATATATACCCGAAGAATTAATTCCCATTGCACACCATTGGCTTATATTACATGGACGCTATGTTTGTATTGCACGCAAACCTAAATGTGAAAGCTGCGGAATACAAGCTTATTGTAAGTATTATAGTTCTGAGTTCTGAGTTCTGAGTTCTGAGTTCTGAGCTTTTAGCTATGAGCTGCGAGTTTAGTTACTAGTTTCAGATTTCTAATTTCTAATTTCTAATTTCAGATTTCAAGTTTCAAGTTTCAAGTTTTAAATTTCTAATTTCAAATTTACCTGCCGGAGGCATGGTTACCAACTACTCATACTTAAGCACATCCACCGGGTTGGTTTTTGATACTTTATATGCCTGATGAAAAATCGTGATAAATGTAATCAGGATTAAAAGCAATCCGGCCACAAGAAATACCCATAACTGAATTTCAATCTTAAAGGCATAATCCTTTAGCCAGTTATTCATTAAATAATAGGCTACCGGCCAGGCTATAATACATGATACAACGACAAGTTTTAAAAATCGTTTCGAAACCAAAAGGATTAATGATGGAACAGAGGCTCCTAACGCTTTCCTGATACCAATTTCTTTGGTTCGCTGAACAAGCATAAACGATACCAGTCCATAAAGCCCTAAACAGGCAATAACAATGGCAATAAAAGTAAATATTTTGATGATATCGGATGTACGCTGCTCGGTTGAATATAACCCCTGAATCTTATCATCCAATATTTCATAATTAAAAAAATAATCTGGAAATACATCATTCCACACTTTCTCCAGCTTAGGTTTGAAAGAAATAAAATCTACTCCATTAATTTTAATACTTAATTGTCTGTAAAGTTGTTCGTAAGGCATAAATACAACAGGCGATATATTATGTTGTAAAGAATACAAATGAAAATCATCTACAACTCCTATTATTCTTGCATGATTAGAGCCAAACATTTTTAAATACATACCAATTGCTTCATCAGGATCACTTAATCCTATTTTACGAATTAAAGATTTATTTACAACAATATTGAATGATGTATCCTGCTGGTTTGATCTTGAATACCATTTGCCAGCTAGTAATTTTAATCCGTATAATTCATTGTATGCAGTATCAACAGTTTTTACATTGGCATAATAATTATTATCATCTCCCTCTATAATAAAATTTGAATTAATATTAGCATCCGAAATAGGAGCACCAATACCTAATGAAACATTCTCAACTTCAGGTATTTGCATTAGCTGATCAACTAAAACACCCGACTTTTTCTGTTGATTTTCAGGAATATTAAGCAACATTATATCATCTTTATTAAACCCCAAATCTTTATTTTTAAAATAATTAATTTGCAGATAAATAATAATCGCAGATACAATTAACACTTGTGAAACAAAAAACTGAAAAATAACCAGTAAACTAAATAAAGAAGGTGATTTCTTACTTCGTAATTCTGTGTTATAACGTAATGCTTTAATTGGATTAAACCTGGATAATGCCAAAGCAGGATAAATACCTGATAGAAAAGTTAATGAAAATAAAACCAAAAATAAAAATGTAATCATCGAAATATCACCATACAATTTAAGCTCTATGTTATTTCCCAAAACATGATTGATTTT
>CAZSIC010000165.1:0-5446 GCA_964606845.1 uncultured Bacteroidales bacterium | reverse complement strand
CCGTTAGGAAATATTTTGGAGTTGTGAAACCGGACATCATTTCTTAAATAAAAAGTATAGCGTTTCCCATTGTCAGATATTTTCCATGATTGGGCAATAGAGGGTTTAATCGAAAGCTGATTGTCCATTTGAACCAATCCGTTGAAAAGTTGATTAACCGGCCATATAAGTACCTGGCTTTTAGCAAATGCCGGATCGAGTGTTGCTATCCCTTTAGATTCGTTGTAACGAAAAACATTGGGGTGTTTAATTGTTTTCTTTTCAGTACAAGAGAAAAAAAGAAGGGATAAAAGAATGGTTAATATTGCCGGTTTCATCATGGGTATTTACTTTCTACAAAAATAGGGAAAAGTTACGAAACCCATCATTAAAAAAGCCAGAAACCTGATGTCTCTGACTTTCTTAATACCCTAAAAATTAAACCTAAAATTTAAATGAAAAAACTGTCCCTTAAACAAAACTTTACTACAGACTTTAAAGTAGATAAGTAAACAATTTATTTTACTTATATAACGATTTTAACCTTAAAATTGTTTCAAATTTCAGGCATAAAAATCAATTTTTTTTAGCTGCTTAAGTGGTGAATTTCAGGAAACTATTGGTAGGTCGATATTTCGGAATGTTTAGCTAAAAATAAAAAAACCGGCACAAAATAAAATGCCGGTTTTAAAGTAAAAAATTAGTTTATTATTCTAAAATTTTAGGGTTAAGCCGCCTATGATGTTTATCCCTGCCTGGGGAAAATATCCATCCATAACATACTCTTCGCCGCCTAAAATATAACGGTAGACCCATGCATTGGATTCGTATTGGTGATTAAAAATATTGTTTACCATCAGATTTATTCCGATTTCTTTGATCTTATTTGTTTTAATGGTATAACTTAATTTTATATCGTTTACAAAGTAAGGATCAATAGATCGCTCATCATTCGATGTGTTGTCAATGTATTGTTTGCCAACATATTTTGATATAAGCTCGGTTTTAAAGTTTTTAGTGATATCGTATGAAATTGTAGTGTTTGCAATTATTTCTGGCGAAAAGGAGAGGTCTGTTTGCCCCAGGTTTCTTTCTTCTTGTGACCAGGTATCCCAGTTGTCAACATATGCTGTAAAATCGTTAATTTTATTTTTACTTAAGGTAACATTTGCGTCTATTTGGAGCTTGCTTAAAATTCTGAAGCCTCCGGATAGTTCTAACCCTAACCTGAAGCTTTCGTCCACATTGGTCATAATTGCCGAGCCAACATCATTAATTTCTCCGGTTAAAACCAGCTGATCGATATAATACATGTAATATGCATTGGCTTTTAAATATTTATTGGTAGCATTGTAATTGTATCCCAACTCAAAATCGTACAATGTTTCATACGTTGGTTCCGGACGATTGGGATCAGCATCGGTATAATTGCTTCTGTTTGGTTCGCGGTTGGCAATGGCAAAAGTAAGGAAGCTTGAGTGTAAGTCGTTAATTTCATAAAAAAGCCCAAGCTTAGGGTTGAAAAAATTAAAATTGTGGCTTTGTGTTATATCCCGCAAATCATCATCAATTCCATTGATATCATAATCTATTTGTCTGTATTGCAAATCGATATAAGTGCTTAGTTGCGACGAAAAATGGTGTTTTAATTTGGAGTAGACATTAAAATCTTTTTTATCGCCGTCTCCTTCGTACCAGCGATGTCTCATATCTCCATTATTGGCATATTTTGCCCAAATTACTTCGCCAAAATGATCTCCAGTGTAGCGGTTCCATCCGCCACCTAAAGTTAATTCAAATTGCTCCTGCTTATAATCGACAGAAAAGATACCACCGTAAAAATGATTATCGAGCCATTTTTGCTGAATTAGATCAGTACTTGTAATTGTATCGTTCCCAATCATTACATTATCTAATAAGTAATCTTCAAAATTACGGTCTTTTTTGTATTGTTCATAATAACCGCGCCCACGCGTATAATGTAATGCTGTATTGATGTGAAAGTCAGGGTTTACTTCGTACGAGTAAAAAAGCTGATAATGATCTTGCTGATAATTATCTGTTTCGTTATCATAGGTGTAGAAATTGTAAGTACGGTTGTCAGAGTCAATCATATGGTTATATTCTTCCTCATCAATTAACCAATGATCCAGGTAACGTTGCATTCCTTCATAATCATTTTCAAGTCTTACTTTTGGGATTCCATACCATGCCTGGTATGTTTTTTCTTTACCCGAAATAATATTGGCTTTTAATATACTTTTGTTGGTATGATAAGCTCCGGACAGATAGAACGATTTCAAGTCAGACGATGCTCTGTCAATAAACCCGTCGGATGTAACTTTTGATAACCGGGCATCGAATGTAAATTTATTGTTTAGCAATCCGGTACCAAAATTTACCGTATTTCTGAAAGTATTAAACGAACCGGCATATGAGCTTATTTCTGCATATGCATCTTTATGATAAGTTTTAGTTTGTAAATTTAGGGTAGCTCCAAACGATGCAGCTCCGTGTGTAGAAGTGCCAACACCACGTTGAATTTGAATATTATTTACCGATGACATTAAGTCAGGCATATTTACAAACCAAACACCATGTGATTCAGCATCATTTACAGGAATCCCGTTTACGGTAATATTTATGCGGTTTAAGTCGGTTCCTCGTACTCTGAAATAGGTATAACCTACTCCTGTTCCGCCATCCGATGTGGATACAATTGACGGTGTCCGGCTTAACAAATAAGGTATATCCTGCGTAAAGTTATTATCTTTAATTTCTTGATTGGTGATGTTGGTAAAAGATACCGGATCATCAAGCTTTGCACGCGTAGCTTTTATTATCACATCATCCGTAAGAATATTTGATGGTTCAAGAATAAATTCTAAATAATCAGACTTTTCAATATCAATAGTATCTTCAAGCGTTTTATAGCCAATATACGAGATGACAAAGTTGTAATTGCTTGGTTTTAGCTTTGATAATTTGAATTCACCGTTTGTGTTGGTAGCTGTTCCCCTGTAGGTTTCTTTTATGGCAACATTCGCACCAACCAGTGGTTCGCCTTTCCGGTTTTTTACAACTCCGGTGATTGTTTGCTGAGCAAAAGCTGGCAGCATAAATAGTACTAAAATAATTATAAATCCTATCCGTTTCATTGTTTTTTAGTTTTTTTAGTTTTATACATTCGGATAGTTGAATTACTGAATGGCTTAAAGAATGAATCTGAGGCCTCAGATGAATCATTGTTTTTATAAATAATGATTACGTTTACTTATTCTCTAAGCAACAAGCACTAATCAACTTTAATAAAAACAATGGGATTTTTTTGATTTACTCTTTTCCCTATCCGGAATTACCCGGACCAGGTTCGGAGGGTATGATCTCAGCCTGTAATATTTGGCACCCCATTGAATGGACAAATTTAAACCTAATTTTTGTTGTAAACAAAAAAACCGGCAAAAAAGCCGGTTTTAAATAATAGAGTTTATTAATTGATTAATTTTCATCAACGTTTAGTACATCTTTCATCGCTTTTTTAAGCGAATCTTTTGGTAAGGCACCCTGTGCCATTTGTGGTTGTCCATCTGCTGGTACAAAAAGTAGCGAAGGAATACTTCTGATTCCAAACATCGCTGCTAATTCTTGCTGATCCTCGGTATCTACTTTGTAAATATTAACTTTACCGTTGTATTCTTCTGATAATTCTTCCAAAATAGGAGCTACAATTTTACAAGGTTGACACCAATCAGCATAAAAATCAATTAAACAGGGTAAATCACCTTCAAATTTCCAGTCTTTGTTTTCTTCCCAGTTAAAAATCTTTTCCTTAAATGTTTCTTTTGTTAAATGTTCTAGCATTACGTTTTTAATTTTATTTGTTATGGATAAATGTATTTATATTTCTAAAATATTAAATATATAAATTTATTATAACTTATCAAACTATATTCCAAACATTAAAATATATCGAATAGTTCAAATAAAATGTAAATAGTTGTAATTTTGTCATATATTTTAATAAATTGTCATATTTACATATGAAGAAATGTCTGAATAATAAAATTTTCAAAATTATTGCTGATGTTGCTGATAGAAATAAGTTGCCAACATTTGTAATTGGTGGTTTTGTTAGGGATTGTTTATTAAAGAGGCCGTCGAAAGACATTGATATTGTAACTGAAGGTAGCGGAATAAAATTAGCTCAGGAAGTTTCTCGTCAAATACATCCTGACCTTAAGGTAAGTATTTTTAAAAATTTTGGCACAGCTATGTTTAAATACGACGATTTAGAAATCGAATTTGTTGGAGCAAGGAAAGAGTCTTATCGGAAAAGTTCAAGAAAACCTATTGTAGAAGATGGAAGCCTTGAAGATGACCAAAAAAGAAGAGATTTCTCGATTAATGCCCTGGCGATAGGTTTAAATAAATCAAACTACGGGCAATTGGTTGATCCTTTTAACGGACTCGATGATTTGAAAAATAAGATTATCCGGACTCCGTTAGATCCCGGCACTACTTTTTCTGATGATCCTTTGCGTATGTTTCGTGCCATTCGATTTGCATCGCAGTTAAAGTTTAAAATAGAAAAAGAAACCTATGCTGCCATTAGTAAAAATAAAAGTCGAATTAACATTCTTTCGGGTGAAAGAATTGTGGAAGAGGTAAATAAAATATTACAATCGCCAAAACCATCGATTGGTTTCCGGTATCTTGACGATACAGGGTTGCTTAACGAATTTTTACCTGAACTCTCGCAACTTAAAGGAGTTGAAGCTAAAAAAGGGCGAAAGCATAAAGATAATTTTTTACATACCATCGAAGTAGTGGATAATATCCGGAAAAGAACCGACAATTTATGGTTACTGTGGGCAGGATTGTTACATGATATTGCTAAACCCAAAACGAAAAGATTTGATGTAAATATAGGCTGGACCTTTCATGGGCACGACCGGCTTGGAGCTAAAATGATTCCTTCGATTTTTAAGCGGCTAAAATTGCCGCTTAATGATAAGATGAAATATGTGCAAAAATTAATTTTATTGCATTTGCGCCCCATTGTTTTGTCTCAGGATGTAGTAACCGATTCAGCCATTCGTCGTTTATTGTTCGAAGCAGGCGACGATATTGATGATTTGATGATTTTATGCCAGGCAGATATAACTTCTAAAAATGAATATACCATAAAAAAGCATTTGAATAATTTTAAGCTTGTTGAACAAAAGTTAATAGAAATTGAAGAGAAAGATGCTGTTCGAAATTTTCAACCTCCTATTTCTGGCGAAGAAATTATCTCAACTTTTGGAATTAAGCCTTGTAAACTGGTAGGTGATATTAAAAGTGCCATTAAAGAAGCCATTTTAGATGGTGAAATAAAAAATGATTATAAGGAAGCTTATGATTTTATGCTTAAAAAAGGAAGGGAACTGGGATTAATTCCTAAGGAGTAATTGGGAACACTGTAATA
>CAZSIC010000164.1:0-5480 GCA_964606845.1 uncultured Bacteroidales bacterium | reverse complement strand
ATGATTTACCTCCTTTTATGACTGGTGGTGAGATGATTAAAAAAGTTACTTTCGAAAAAACAACGTTTAACGAACTGCCTTTTAAATTCGAAGCTGGTACTCCCAACTATGTTGGAGCCATTGGCATGGCTAAAGCCATTGAATATATTAAGGAAATAGGTTTAGATAAAATCCAGACCTACGAAAATGAATTGCTAAATTATGCTACTAAGAAATTACAATACATTGAAGGGTTAAAAATTATTGGCACATCAGATAAAAAAATAAGTGTTATTTCTTTTATTTTAGAAAATATTCATCATTATGATGCCGGAATGGTAATTGATAAAATGGGTGTTGCTGTTCGTACAGGGCATCACTGTGCCGAACCTTTAATGCATCGATTTAATATAGAAGGTACCATTCGTGCATCGTTTGCTTTTTATAATACCAAAGAAGAAATAGATCGCTTATACGAAGCCTTACTAACAGTTAAACAAATGTTTGGTTAATTTGTAATATTATTAATTATGACTTTGAACGAACGACAAGACGAAATTATTGAAGAATTTTCAATCTTTGATGACTGGATGGATAAATACAACTATCTGATTGAGCTGAATAAAGACCTTCCGGTGATTGATCCTAAATATAAAACCAAAGAATATTTGATTGAAGGTTGCCAGTCGAGGGTTTGGCTTTATGCAGAAATGGATGGAGATAAAGTGAAATTTACAGCAGATAGTGATGCAATTATCACCAAAGGCATTGCAGCTCTTTTAGTTCGAGTTTTAAGTGGGTTAAAACCGAAAGAAATTATGAATGCCGATTTATATTTTATCGATAAAATCGGATTACAACAAAATCTTTCGCCTACTCGCTCAAACGGATTATTGTCAATGGTTAAGCAAATGAAACTCTATGCCATGGCATTCAATGCAAAGATGAATCATTAAAGGAGGCTTATCATGGAAGAAAATAATTTAATGGCTTTGGAAGCAGAAATTGTTAAAACATTAAAAACGATATACGACCCTGAAATTCCGGTCAATATTTACGACCTGGGATTAATCTATGCCATTGATGTTGACGAAGATAACAAAGTTGAAATTAAAATGACCCTAACAGCTCCCAACTGCCCAATGGCCGATCAATTGTTGAACGAAGTACACCAAAAAACCAATAGCATAAAGGATGTTAAAGAAGCCAAAATAAACCTGGTTTTCGATCCGCCCTGGGATAAAAGCATGATGAGCGAAGAAGCACTACTCGATCTTGGTCTACTTTAGCCTGCTGCTATATACTATTTTTCTGGCAAACAAATAGAATTATCTGTATTTGAAATAAGTTCCGAGTTTTAAGTTCTGAGTTTCAGATTACATATTTTATTTGTGAAACTTGTTCTTCTTTACAACCTTCTTGGTTAAATTAAACACTGATTTTTATACATTTGTATTGTTCTGATATTGAATTAAAATTGAAATTGAAAAAAGAGCATACTAATAAAATAAAACAAAAAGCCCATGAATTAGGCTTTTCGGCTATCGGAATTTCTAAAGCTGACTTTCTGGAAAAGGAATCCAAACAATTTGAAGAATGGCTGGATAATGGTTTTCATGGCGAAATGCATTACATGGAAAATCATTTTGAAAAGCGCGTTGATCCAAGGAAACTTGTTGAAGGAGCAAAGTCTGTTATTTCTGTTTTATATAACTATTTTCCCAAAGAACATCAACCAAAAAATACTTATCAAGTCTCAAAATACGCATATGGTAGAGATTATCATTATGTGGTTAAGGATAAATTATTTCAACTCCTGGATTTTATAAACATAGAAATTGGAGAGGTAAGTGGAAGAGCATTTGTCGATTCAGCTCCGGTAATGGACAAAGTTTGGGCTGCAAAATCAGGTTTGGGCTGGATAGGGAAAAATACCAATTTGATTTCAAAAGAATTTGGTTCTTTTGTTTTTATTGGAGAGTTAATTATTGATTTGGAACTGGAGTATGATGCTCCTGTTAAAGATTATTGCGGAAATTGTACCCAATGTATTGATGCATGTCCAACAGGTGCTCTACAACCCTATCAGCTAGACGCCCGGAAATGCATTTCTTATTTAACGATTGAAAAAAAAGGGGAAATACCGCCGGAATTTGAAGGAAAATGGAGCGATTGGATTTTTGGCTGCGACATATGCCAGGATGTTTGTCCGTGGAATTCAAAACTTTTCCTGCCGGAAGGCAGGGTAAAACCTCATTCCGAACCACAATTTAAAATTTCAGAGGAACTTAAAAATTTGGAAAAAGGGGAATGGGAAAATCTTGATCGACCTGCCTTTAAAAAGATATTTAAAAAATCAGCTGTGAAACGGACCAAGTTTGAAGGCTTAAAACGAAACCTTGATTTTATTAATAAATAGTATAACCTGTCATACTTCGACAGGCTCAGCATGACAGCATTGTCGTCCTGATTTTGTTAAGGGCGTTTTAAAACTTATAGGTCAGACCTACACCATATACTTCTTTAAACTGAATCCTTGCACCGCGTTGATTTCCGTCATCATCAGAAGTTTTAATATTATCGTCATGGATAATATGTGTATCCAGCTTAACAGATCAGTAACGAGGTTATCAAATATAATTTTTTTAGCATATTAATAATTTTGAGATTTTACATAAAAATTTGATTTTAAACGAATTTAGTCAGAAAGAATGGAAATAACAACATCACGGTTACTTCTTGGCCCATCAAACTCGCAAACAAAAATATTTTGCCAGGTAGATAAACCCATTTTTCCGCTTATGATTGGGATTGATTCGCCAGGCCCAACAATGCCTGCTTTCAAGTGTGCATCACCGTTGTTGTCTTGAGCATCGTGTTGCCAAACGCCCGAAGGGATAAGCTTCTTGAGCAAATTTACAACATCATTCTGAACCGAGTCGTCCCAGTTTTCCTGGATCATAATGGCAGCAGTAGCTCCCTGAACATAAACATTTATCAACCCACTTTCTACATTACTTTCAGAAACTATTTTTTCTACCTGCCCGGTTATATCATATAAGCCATTGTGTTTATCGGTAGATATTTGTATGATTTGTTGCATAATATCGTTAAATTTGGTTGGTTTAATTTACGAATCTAAATAAAAATGGACTACCAATCAACTACCTATACATCTTTTGATGGAATAAAACTTTCGGGTTACCTGTGGAAAACCGAAAAACAACCTAAAGCAATCATAAACCTTGTACACGGTTTCGGCGAATACAGCGAACGGTATAACCATTGGGCAAAGCTTTTTGTAAACCATGGGTATGCAGTTCATGCCCTTGATTACCGTGGGCACGGAAAATCCGAAGGGAGACGTGGCTATATTCATTCTTTCGATGATTTTTTAAATGATATCGATATTTTGGTACATGAATCAAAAAAAATGTACCCGGAGATTTCGCAATTTATTTATGGCCACAGCCTGGGAGGGAATATTGTTGCCAACTATATTTTAAAACGCGAAAATAATTTTAAAGGAGCAGTTATTTCATCTCCGTGGTTTAGGCTTGCTTTTGACCCTTCCGTTTTAACCATCTTTTTTGCTAAAATGATAAAAAGTATTTTCCCAAAATATACACAAAATGCAAAACTTGATGTAAAAGGGATTTCGCATGATAATGAAGTTGTAAATAAATACCTGGAAGATCCATTGGTGCATGAAAAATTATCCGTCAGGATGTTTTTTGAAATTTACAAGGCAGGTAATTGGCCGCTGGAACATCCTGATTTAATTAACATTCCTGTTTTACTCCAACATGGCAATGCCGACAAAATTACATCGCATAAAGCCAGTGCAGAATTTGCTGAGAAAGCCAAAATATTAAAAAAAGATGTTATTTTTAAAGAATGGGGAGGGATGTACCATGAATTGCATAATGAATTGGAATATGAAAAAGTATTTAGATTTGTTGCTGAGTGGATAGGTAGTAAATTATGAGCTGTGAGCTGTGAGCTGTGAGCTCTGAGCTTTGAGCTGTGAGCTTTGAGCTGCGAGCCATGAGCTAAGAGCTGTGAGCTGTGAGTCAAGAGTTAATCGTATATTGTATTTATTAACAAGAAAATTTTTATTATGAAGAATTTCAAGAAACTAAAAATCTGGCAGAAAGGATTTAAAATTGCTATTGAAACATATAAAATAACAAAGGATTTTCCTACAGAAGAAAAGTTCGCTTTGACAAGTCAAACGAATAGATCTTCTGTTTCAATCAGTTCCAACATTGCAGAGGGAAGTAGTCGGAGAAGTCAAAAAGATTACTTCCGTTTTATTGAAATAGCACTTGGTTCTTCTTTTGAATTAGAAAGCCAGTTTTTAATTGCTTATGAACTAGATTTTGGCAGTAAAGAGAAAATAGAAAATATTTTGCAAGAGATTGACGAAGAACAAAAAATGCTTATTGCTTTTATGAAGAAATTAGAAAACTAAACTCAGAGCTCAAAGCTCAGAGCTCAAAGCTAAATTCCTATGAAATCATTCAGAACTACCATACAACCCGAATCTTCAAAGTATAAAATAACATACCACACTCCGGTATTGTTTATGGGGTCTTGTTTTACCGAAAATATTGGAAATAAGATGCATGCCTTAAAATTTCCGGCTATGATTAATCCGTTTGGTGTTTTATACAATCCGGCATCGGTACGAAAAGGGCTGGAAATCTTGATTGACCAAAAATCTTTTGCTCCCGGCGATCTTGGATTCTTTAATGAGCAATGGTTTAGCTTTTATCATGATACTGAATTTTCGCATCCCGACCAACAAAAATGTTTGGATAAAATCAACCGTTCAATTAAACTCGCTGCCTCACATTTAAGAAAAACAAAATACCTGGTTATTAGTTTTGGTACGGCCTGGGTATATAAATATTTAAAAACAGAACGAATTGTTTCTAATTGCCATAAAATTCCCGCTAAAGAGTTTGAGCGGGTTAAATTAGGCGTAGAAGATATTTTTGTTGAGTGGGCAAAGCTTATCAACCGGTTAAACGAGTTAAATAGTAATATGAAAATAATATTTACTGTAAGCCCGGTAAGGCATTGGAAAGATGGAGCGGTACAAAATCAGCTAAGCAAATCGACACTTTTTTTGGCGATTCATCAATTAATAAAAATCTTTAAAAATGTGGAATATTTCCCATCGTACGAAATAATGATGGACGATTTGCGCGACTACCGTTTTTATGCCGATGATATGTTGCACCCTTCAAACGAGGCGGTTGAGTATATATGGAATCATTTTTCTGAAACCTATTTTGAAGATGAAACAAAGGAAATCATTCAAAATATTAACAAAATTATACAAGCAAAAGATCACCGTCCTTTAAATCCCGAAACGGAACTTCATAAAAACTTTCTAAAATCTCAGGTAAAGCTTGTTGAAAAATTATTGAAAGAATATCCTTTTATTGATTTAACCGAAGAATTGATATCTTTTAAAAAAGGGTTGTAAAAAA
>CAZSIC010000163.1:0-5489 GCA_964606845.1 uncultured Bacteroidales bacterium | reverse complement strand
AAAGGTAATAAATATCAAGGAATTACCGCCTAAAGGCGGTTTTGTTCAACGGTCCACACATAGCCTGAGTGCGGGATTCCCGCCGTGTTTCACGGTCACCCGTTGAAAACCAAAACAAATATAGCTAATAGTCATCAAACCGCCAAAACCCCCGCATTTAGGCTGATGTGTTGTTATAAATTGGCCGCCAAGAACAGTCTTATCTGTTTAGTGTTAAATATCAACGAAGTGCTAAATTGTTTTAGTTTTTAGAAATAACAAATTGTCTGAAAGACAAAAGTTTTAAATTAGTTTTGATTAAAGACTTTAAAAAATAATCTACAATAAATTTTTGTTTAATAAATTATTATTTAAATTTGATTAACCTTTAACGGGTAGATGAAAATAATAATTAATTTAAAACAATCGATTATGAGAAAAAAAATTCTATTTGGAAGGGCAATGGTATTTGTCCTGTTAATTTTGTTTACCACTTCTTGCGAAAAAAACGTTGATAATATTGAAGCTGGGTCAAAAAATGTTTATACAATTGAAGCTAATATTGCAAAGAATATTGCAGAAGAGGTAGATATTGATAAGTTAGCTGGTATTAATCTTAAAACTAAGGTTGAAAGGGAAATTGAAAATATTGAAATAATATTTTCTGATGAAGGGTTTATTAATTTTTATATTATTAATTTTAAGGATGAAAAGGGATTTATAGTAATTTCAGGTGATAGACGAGTGATGCCAATATTAGCCTTTTCATATAAAGGAAATTTTAGATCAGAAGATAATAGAAGTGGGATAAAGCTTTGGGTATCTAATAACAAAAAATACTTTAGAGAAATTCGTGAAAGTAAGTTGCATCCTGATAAAGATGTTGAAAAAATGTGGCAAACGATTGCTCGAATTGAACCTATGGAGCCAAGTGATCCTACAGATGGAGGTGATTCTGGAGGTGGAGGATCAAACGATCCTGAAATTATTAGCAATGTAACTAAAGGACCATTATTAAATACTACTTGGAGTCAGGGATGTGATTTTAATGATTTTTGTCCAACATCTAACATATCACAATATTGTTACCATTGTTTAACTGGTTGCCCAGCAACTGCAATCGCTCAAATTTTTAGATATCATGAATATCCAAATAATTATAGCTGGAATCAAATGCTAAATAATGTAGGGACGATCGAAACTGCACAATTAATGTATAATATTGGTGTTGCCATTGGAACAGGATATGGAGCAACTTCTTCGGGAATTTCTAATTATCAGTTTGAAAATAATTTAGAGGGAATTCTTGAAAATAGTTTTGGGTATAGTTCATCAGTAGATTATATAGATTATGATGGGAATGATTATAATACTGTAAAAAGTGAGATAGATTATAATAGACCAGTTTTATTTAAGGGAATGGATGGCTCTAGTGGACATGCATGGGTATGCGATGGCTATATTAGAACAGTTTATACAACATATTCAACCTTATATTTTCATATGAATTGGGGTTGGTCATATGGAGATGCAAATGGCTGGTTTGCTTATAATAGCTTTGACCCAACAACTAGCTCAGGGAATCACTATGATTTTGATGAAGATATTGGATGTATAATTGGAATTAAACCTTAAAAATATTATATCATGAAAGTTAAATTTTTGTTAATTGTTTTCTTAATTTGTATGGTCAATTTTAGTTGTGAAAAAGAGTCAGAAAACAATGAAATAGCTGTAGAAACAGGTGTACGTTTGAGTTATCTAAATAAAGATAATTTAGACCTGCTGAATCCTACGAATAATGTATACACAGATATTAAAGTATACCAGATAACTGATGGTGAAAAAATACCTGTAGATTATACATTAGCAGACCCTGAAATGACAACACATGAAGTTTTCTATTTAGGTTTTTTAATGGGGAGCAAAGATGCTTATTATATACAATTAAAAGAAGCAGAAACAGATACTATTGTAGGTGTTGTTGAACAACTTGGTAATAGTACAGCTCTGGTAAAAATTATTTATAATGGGGTTGAAAAAACCTTAGAAGACAGTACTGGAATTTATAAAATTATAAAATAGTTTTTTATTTAATAAGAGGCTGTCCAAAAAGTAAAGGACAGCCTTTTTATTTTGTTGTCCCTTGAAAAATTAGTATCTTCAAGGTAGCTATGACAACAAGATCAAAAATACGATTTAAAGAGATTACTTCCCAACAGTCAGTGCTGTTTCCAAGTAATATAAGCGAAAAAATAGCGGCTAATCACCCTGTACGTATTGTAAATCAGATAGTTGATCAATTAAATATTGATGATATTTTAATTGGTTATAAAGGAGGTGGAACCAGTAGTTATCATCCCAGAATGATGATAAAGATTTTATTCTACAGCTATTTTTGCAATGTTTATTCCAGTCGTAAAATAGAAAAGCTTCTGCATGAGAACATTTATTTTATGTGGCTTTCAGGCAACAACACACCTAATTTTCGTACTATCAATGGTTTTCGTAGTAAACGACTAAAACATAAGATACAAGGTTTATTTTCAGAGCTTGTTCTTTTAATGTCAGATTTGGGTTATGTAAGTCTTGAAGTTCAATATATTGATGGTACTAAAATAGAAGCTTTTCCAAATAAATACAGTTTTGTATGGAAGAAATCGATAAAAAATTACAAGTCCGGTTTAGATAAAAAAATAAAGAGTGTATTAAAAGATATCGATCAAGCCATAGAGGAAGATACGCAAGCTACAGATAGTGAAGAGTTCGAAGAGATCAATTCCAAAGAACTGGAAGAAAGGATTGCAGAACTAAATAAGCGTTTAACCAAGCCAAGTAAGGAGCAACAAAAAGGCTTAAAAAAATTAAAAGAAAAAGCTTTGCCTAAGCTTCAAGAATACGAACGACATTTAGAAATTTTGGGAGACCGTAATAGTTATTCAAAGACTGACACAGATGCCACCTTCATGCGCATGAAAGAAGACCACATGAAAAATGGGCAACTTAAGGCAGCATACAATGTACAAATAAGTACAGAAGGACAGTTTCTTACTAATTTTTCTTTACATCAACGGCCTGGTGACACCGCTACTTTAGAGCCACATTTGGAACAATTTAAAGATCTTTATAAAAAACAATCTGATACAGTAGTTGCAGATGCCGGCTATGGAAGCGAACAAAACTATGAATATGCCGAACAAGAAAATATTGAAGCCTATATCAAATACAATTATTTTCATGCTGAACAAAAGAAGAAATACAAGCAAAACCCTTTCCTTCCATCCAACTTACATTACAATGCAGAGCAAGACTTTCTTGTATGCCCTATTGGTCAAAAGATGTATTGTATTGGAACCTTAAAACGGACTTCAGACTTAGGCTATGAATCAACTGTACATATTTACCAGGCACAAAATTGTAAAGGATGCCCGATGCGTGGAGGCTGCCATAAATCGAAAGAGAACAGAAAAATAGAACTAAACCACAAATTACTAGCATACCGTAAACAAGCAAGGGAAAAGCTAATGAGTGAACAAGGCCTGTATCACAGAAGCAAAAGGCCTATTGAACCCGAAGCTGTTTTCGGGCACATAAAATTTAACAATAAGTTTAATCGATTTACTCTAAGGGGATTAGATAAAGTAGAAATAGAATTTGGGTTAGTGGCAATATCTCATAATCTGAGGAAAATAGCCCAGATTATCTTTAATAATGAACAAAACTTTGCTCTTTTTACTTTTTTTGTCAATATCTTCGTTTTGCAATACTATTTTTATCAAAAACACAAGAACCAAAATTTATTTGAAACTAAATTTCTAATAGCTGCATAAAAAAGAGACTGCCTTTTTAGACAGCCCCTTATTTTTAAATGATGTAATAAAAGCGCGTTGGAAAAAACTAAAACAATTACCTTTCGCACTTGCTAAACCAATTTCGATATATTCAGTGTCAAAAAGCACGAATAAGTTACACTTTCATTGTCCAACAGTGTAAATTTACCAAAAAGTAAAAACTGTCAAAAAACAACTTAATTTCCAAAATAAAAACTGAATTAAAAGAGCAGAATTGCTCTATTTCTGAATTTTGTCTCGTGCTAAAATACGTTGACATATTTTTAGCTGTTTTTTGTTAAAGATAATTCATTTTTTGATTTTTGTTTAAATGCATAGGAGGGAAGTTTATATTTTCCGTTCAAATGCGCTTGCACCGGTGTTAACATTTTGCAACTACGATGCGGTCTTTTGTGATTATAAATATAAATTGATTTTTTAATTTCTTTTATAGCCGCCAGGTGATTTTTAAAGCCTTCTCCAATTAAAAATTCTTGTTTTAAAATACCATTAACTCTTTCAGCGATAGCATTTTCATAAGGATCGGAGTTTTCGGTCATGCTTATAGCAATATCATTATCCACAAGCATTTCAATATAATCATTGCTGCAATATTGAAATCCACGATCCGAATGATGTGTCAACTTCCTGTCCGGATATTTCCTGCCTTTTAAAGCCATTTTTAAGGCATTTAGAGTCGATTCTGTCTTGAGATTATCAGATAGCTCAAAACCAACGATTCGCTTGGAATATGCGTCTGTAATCAAATGCAGGTAATTAAAACCATCATCTGTGTGTATGTAAGTGATGTCAGCTACCCAAACCTGCTCAGCTTGTATAATTTCCACTTCTTTTATCAGATTTGGATACTTCCTAAATCTGTGACGTGAGTTGGTTGTTTTTACTGCTGTTTTCTTTTTTCCAATTAACATTCCATTTTCTTTTAAAATGCTATTGAGCTTGATTCTTCCTGCTTTTATTTTCATTTTTTGTAAATCCGTTTTAATTAAACCATAAACTTTTTCAGTACCTATTCTTGGTTGTTCATACCTAATTTCCTGAACCAGCATTATCACATTTTTATTTTGTGATAATGCTTCAGATGCTCTTTGTAAACTTTGGTAAAAAGCCTGCCGGCTTATCCCAAATCGCTTGCATAGGGTCACTACTTTGATCTTTTCTTTCTTATTTTGCCGAGATCTTCTATTTGCGATTTGGGTAAGTACTTTTTTCGCAAGTTGGGATCACCTGTTATTTCTTCTATGATTTCCCAGGCTACATCGTCTATTTCCAACATAGCTTCAAGTTCTTCAATACGCTTTTCTAAGCGTTTAACTTTGTGTTTTGGGTCATTGGAATGCTTCTCTGCCATATCTTTAGTTTTGGCTAAGATACTGTAGTTTTTAATCCAACGATCTACAGTTGAGTTATTTATTTGATATTTGATGGATAATCCACGTTTGGATATTTGTCCATTGTCATATTCCTGTACAATTTGCAATTTAAATGCATAGGAATAAATTTTTCTTGGGGGACCTTGCGTTTTTTGCTTCATGTTGACTGTCCTTTCTTTTGCAAAAAAGTGTCAACGTATTTTAGCACGACGCATTTTAGCGGCTTATTTATAACTATTTAGTATTCTATCAACAGTTTCCCTAAAATTATAACAATAAAATGAAA
>CAZSIC010000162.1:0-5549 GCA_964606845.1 uncultured Bacteroidales bacterium | reverse complement strand
ATATATTATGACGTAATGACAGCAAATTTTGGTTAAATATTGATTAAAAATAAATAAAAACAGATATAAAATTGTAATTTTGTCATATTAATAGATAGGTAAAATTTATATCGTAATGGATATTCAAAAAATAAAGCAACGATTTGGTATTATCGGGAATTCAGTTACCCTGCATCGTGCCATTGATATTGCAGCACAGGTTGCACCTACCGATCTTTCGGTATTAATATCTGGCGAAAGTGGTACAGGTAAAGAGGTTTTTCCACAAATCATTCATCATTTTAGTGCACGCAAACACGGAAAATATATTCCGGTAAACTGCGGAGCTATCCCTGAAGGAACAATTGATTCTGAGCTTTTTGGACACGAAAAAGGTTCATTTACCGGAGCACACGAGACACGTAAAGGATATTTTGAGGTGGCAAATAATGGTACCATTTTCCTGGATGAAGTTGCAGAATTGCCTCTAGCTACACAGGTAAGGTTGCTTAGAGTCCTCGAAAGCGGAGAATTTTTAAGGGTAGGATCGTCAAAAATACAAAAAACAGATGTTAGGGTTATTGCAGCAACAAATATTGATATAATTCATGCTATCGAAGAAAATAAATTTCGAGAAGATCTTTATTATCGATTAAATACAGTTCCTATTTTAATTCCACCGTTACGTGAGCGTGGAGGCGATATCTATTTATTGTTTCGAAAATTTGCTACTGATTTTGCAGAGCGTTACCGGATGCCACAAATAAGCCTTGATGATGAAGCAAAAGCCATTTTGGAAAACTACGAGTGGCCGGGAAATGTCCGTCAGCTGAAAAATATTACCGAACAATTGTCGGTTATTGAGCAGGAAAGAATCATTCCAGCCGATGTATTAAAAAGATATTTGCCCGATTATTATCCCAATAAACTACCGGCACTTTATCAAAAAAATAATTTAATCGACGAAAAAACGTTTTCTTCAGAAAGAGAAATTCTTTACAAGATCCTTTTCGATATGAAAAGTGATTTAAATAATTTAAAAAAGCTGGTTCACGAAATTATTGAAAAAGGCGACAGTGTGGGAGAATTGAAAAATGCCGACCAGTTGATTCATAATTATAACCAGGAGACATCTTCTATCCTTAATGCTATGGAGCAACAGAGACAAAATTTAAATAAAGATGATGATCTTAATATCGAGGATACCGAAGAGTTTGTTGAAGAATCACTTTCCCTTGAAGATAAAGAAATTGAATTAATAAAGAAGGCGCTCGAAAAGCATAATGGCAAACGCAAATATGCTGCCCAGGAGTTAGGGATTTCTGAACGAACGCTTTATAGAAAAATTAAAGAATACGATATTAATAAAAAATGACAAGTCAATTCAATATGAAGAGGTTGATTATTAGTGTTTTAATAATCTTTGCAGCAGCACAATCTTGTACAATTAATTATTCGCTTTCAGGAGCTTCAATTGCTCCTGAGGCTAAAACAGTTTCTGTACAGTATTTTTCAAGCAAAGCACCATTGGCTATGGCCGATATAGGGCAATATTTTACTGATGAGCTAAAAGATAAGTTCAAGTCGCAAACATCACTTAAGCTGGTTAATGATGTTGGTCATTTAGATTTTGAAGGTGAGATTACAAAATATGATACCAGGCCTATGGCAATTGTTGGTGATGAAACTGCTGCACAAAACAGGTTGTCTATTACAGTACGTGTAAGATTTACCAATGAAATTGAACCTGAATATAATTTCGATTCAGATTTTACCCGGTATGCAGATTATGATAGTAATCTGGATTTGGCTCAGGTTGAAGAGCAGCTTGTAGAAGAAATTGTTGAACAGCTTATTGATGATATTTTTAATAAATCAGTTGTTAACTGGTAAGGGAGTTTTTAATGGATATTTCTGATGTAAATAAATATATTGATGATTTAGCTGAACTTAAAAAAGCTGATATTAGTGAATTGCAAAAACTCACTAAAGAATTTCCTTATTTTCAAGCAGCGCATTCAATGTTGCTTCTAGCCATGAAATGGCAGGAAAACCCTCAATTTGAAAATCAACTTACAGCATCATCTATTCATATTCCCAACAGAGATTTACTTTATTTTTTATTGAATAAAAATTCCCCTGAAAAACCAGCCTCTCCGAAAGAAATTGTTAAAGAAAAGCCTAAAGAAAAGATTGAAAAAGCTAAAGAAGAAGGTTCTGAAAAACAAGATGAAAAAGCAGCTAAAAAAACAGAGATTGTAGAAAATGAACAGGAAAATAAATTTCTCAAAAATAAAAATGTAAGGCGAAAGATTAAGGATAGTGTTGAAGGAATGGGCGAAAATATTTCGGAAACTATTTTAAGCCAGATTGAATTTTCTGTAGTAAAAGATGATGATGAGCTGGAGTATCCTCCCGAAATATATTTTGTTGATGATGAAAGAACAGGGAAAAATAATATCATAACCATTGATGCCCGTCCCGGAAAAATTTCAGAACCTCAAAAAAAGGATATTTTCCAAATCGACGAATCGGAAGAAATTTCCGAAATTGACGATGAAACAGTCGAATTAAGGCCAAAAGCAGCAGGGAAGGAAAAATCACAACCAACATCAAAGGATGCTGCAAACAAAAGCAAAGACCCTAAAAAAGAGAAAGTAAAAAATGCTGAATATTTTGATATCAATAATTATGCTGATGAAGATATGATTGATAATGCTGATGATAATGATTTAATAGCAAAATTTATTGCCGAGAAACCACGGATTAAGCCAAAAAAAGTTGTTGACGATCAGCAAGATATTTCGGATGGGAGCACAAAAGAAGATGACGATTTATTGACTGAAACACTAATAAAAGTTTATATTGCACAAGGTTATCTGGAAAAAGCAATTAAATCTTATGAAAAATTAAGTTTGAAATATCCGGAAAAAAGTAGTTACTTTGCAAATCAAATAAAAATATTAAAAGAAAAATTAAATCATTAATAAAATATTAAGATATGTACGCCTTGATTTCAGTTTTAATTCTTATTGCTAGTATATTACTAGTATTAATTGTATTGGTTCAGAACTCAAAAGGAGGAGGGTTAGCGTCGAATTTTTCAGGCTCAAACCAGGTGATGGGAGTTAAGAAAACAACCGATTTTCTGGAAAAAGCAACCTGGACACTTGCAGTTAGCCTTTTGGTATTAAGTGTTTTAGCAAGTATGACCATTCCCAGGGGAACTACTGAAGAAAGATCTAGAATTGAACAACAAGTAGATAATGCAGTTGATCCTACACAGATGCCTCAATTTCCAACATCTGTACCTGAAGAAGATGTTCCCGGAAACGGAGATGGAGAATAAGAAAATAAAATTATAACATAAGAAAAGTGTCAGTCTGTCAGAAAGGCTGACATTTTTTTTATCCGGATTGTTATGGTGTAATTTTTAGCTATTAAATAGTAAATCAGTGTTTTAATGTCTTTTGGGTGTTTTTGTAAAATTTTTGTATCTACCTATTTGACAGTTTTAGTGCCTTAACTGTATTTGGCATAAAATATGAATAGTAAATTATCGTGAAAATAAAAATAAGTTAAACCCGTCTGCCGAATCTATCCGCCGATGGAGGACAGGCAGGCAATTAAATAATTAAAAAGATGTCAGAAATAAGAATTAAACCAATTGCAGGTACAAATAATCGAGTACTTGTTGAACCAGCAAAGGCTGAAGAAAAAACGGCAAGTGGAATCATTATTCCCGATTCAGCAAAAGAAAAACCACAACAAGGAAAAGTTATTGCAGTTAGTGATGATTTAAAAGATGAACAACCTACTGTTAAAATTGGTGATACTGTATTATATGGTAAATATAGTGGAACTGAATTGAATTTTGATGGAGTAGATTATCTTATGATGAAGGAAAATGACATTTATGCAATAATTAATAAGTAATTAAAAATCATAAAAAAAGATAAAAACATGGCAGCTAGAGAATTAAAATTTGATATTGACGCAAGAGATCAACTGAAAAAAGGAATTGATCAGTTAGCAAGTGCTGTAAAAGTTACATTAGGGCCCAAAGGCAGAAATGTAGTTATTGAGAAAAAATTTGGAGCACCTCAAATTACAAAAGACGGTGTTACCGTAGCTAAAGAAATCGAATTACAAGATAAATTCGAAAATGTAGGTGCTCAAATGGTAAAAGAAGTAGCATCTAAAACCAACGATGATGCGGGTGATGGTACTACAACAGCTACTGTTTTAGCCCAATCAATTATTGAAGTTGGAATTAAAAATGTTACGGCCGGTGCCAATCCAATGGATTTAAAACGTGGTATCGACAAAGCAGTTACAAAAGTAATTGAAAGTATTAAGAAACAATCGCACGATGTTGGTGAATCAAACGAAAAAATTGAGCAGGTTGCAACTATTTCTGCCAATAACGATTTTGCTATTGGTAAATTAATTGCTGATGCTATGCAAGCAGCCGGACGTGAAGGTGTTATTACCGTTGAAGAAGCAAAAGGTACCGAAGATGAGCTTAAAACTGTTGAAGGTATGCAGTTCGACCGTGGATACATCTCTCCATACTTTGTTACCGATACCGAAAAGATGCACGCAGTATTGGAGCATCCATACATTCTGCTCACTGACAAGAAGGTCTCAACGATGAAAGATCTTATGCCAATTCTTGAGTCTACCGTACAAAACGGGAAACCATTAATGATTATCTCTGAAGATATCGAAGGTGAAGCTTTAGCTACATTGGTTGTGAATAAAATTCGCGGTTCGTTAAAAGTTGCAGCGGTTAAAGCTCCAGGGTTTGGCGACCGAAGAAAAGAAATGCTGGAAGATATCGCTATCTTAACTGGCGGAACAGTTATTACCGAAGATAAGGGCTTAACATTGGAAAATACTACCCTTGATATGTTAGGTACTTGCGAAAAAATATCTATCGATAAAGAAAATACTACTATCGTTAATGGCGATGGAGCAAAAGAAAATATCGATGCCCGGGTAAGCCAGATTAAAGCTCATATCGAAGCATCTACCTCTGATTATGACAAAGAAAAATTACAAGAGCGTTTGGCTAAATTAGCCGGCGGTGTAGCTGTAATTTATGTTGGTGCTGCCAGTGAAGTGGAGCTGAAAGAGAAAAAAGACCGTGTAGACGATGCATTAAGCGCTACCCGTGCAGCTGTTGAAGAAGGAATTATTCCTGGTGGTGGTGTTGCCTATATCCGTGCAATCAAAGACCTTGAAAACTTAAAAGGAGATAACGAAGATGAAACTACCGGTATAGCAATTGTTAAACGAGCAATTGAAGAGCCATTGCGTCTAATCGTTGAAAATGCAGGAGTTGAAGGTTCAGTTGTTGTGCAAAAAGTTAGAGAAGGAAAAGAAGATTTTGGTTACAATGCTCGCACCAACCAATTCGAAAATTTATATGCGTCGGGTGTAATTGATCCTACAAAAGTTGCTCGAATTGCGATCGAAAATGCAGCATCTATTGCCGGAATGTTCTTAACTACCGAATGTGTAATTACTGAGGAAGAAGAGGAAGCACCACAAATGCCTGCTGCCGT
>CAZSIC010000161.1:0-5717 GCA_964606845.1 uncultured Bacteroidales bacterium | reverse complement strand
TATCCCAAAATCTATTAATCGCGGTAAAATTATCAAGGTTAAAGATAAATCAGGGAACAGCCGCTACGATTTTCAATATATTGATAAATATGGGTATGAAAATACATTAGGTGGATTATCACATATGTTTAATAAAGAATTCTGGAATTATGCCAAATTAATTTCTGGTGTATTACGCCACGGAATGCCCATTCCTGAAATAGTTGGACTGGTTGCCTCGTTACGTTTAGACAGCGAAACCATTAACACATGGAAAATCGGTGTTGAGCGAGCTTTAAAAAGATATATCCCAAACGGAACAAAACCCAAATCGGGTACTAAATGCGCTGAATGTGGCTCAGAAACACTCGTTTACCAGGAAGGATGTTTAATATGTCAGGATTGTGGACATTCTAAATGCGGATAAGTTTTATAGTTTATATTTCCAATATTTACAATAAAAGTCTGTGATTTTATCATAGCAAAAAACCCGGCTAGTACCGGGTTTTTCTTATTTTTATTTTTGTAATTTTTTCCTGATATTTTCAATCATTACCTTAGTCATTTTTGTAAGGTCGAACTCGTGCTCCCAGCCCCAGTCTTTTTGAGCAGCTTCATCACTAATACTTCGTGGCCACGATTCTGCAATTTCCTGTCTGAAATCGGGATTATAGGTAACTTCTAACTCAGGAATATATTTTTTTATTTCATCTGAAAGCTCTTTTGGAGTAAAACTAATCCCCCCTAAATTATAGCTCGAACGTACTTTTACATTTTCGGCATCCGTTTCCATAAGCTGAATCGTTGCTTTTACCGCATCATCCATATACATCATAGGTAATGCAATATCCTCAGAAAGGAAACATTCGTAATTACCGCACCTAATGCCTTCGTAAAAAATTTCTACGGCATAATCTGTAGTTCCCCCTCCTGCTTCTGTTTTCCAGCTAATTAATCCGGGATATCGTAAACTTCTTACATCTAAACCATATTTGTTAAAATAATATTCGCACCACCTTTCGCCTGCCAGTTTACTAATTCCATAAACTGTAGAAGGCTCCATAATTGTTAATTGAGGAGTATCAATGGCTGGTGTAGTTGGGCCAAAGGCACCCATCGAGCTGGGCCAAAATATTTTTTTGATTCCTTTTTCTTTACCAATATCCAAAACATTAAATAAGCTGGTCATATTAACATCCCATGCCCATTTGGGATTTTTTTCTGCATTTCCGGAAAGAATAGCTGCCAGATGATAAATCTCTGTAATCTTATATTTATCAACCACTTCAATAATCCGCTTTTTATCCATTACATCTACCGTTTCAAATGGCCCGTTTTCCATTATTTCGGGAGTTCCTGGCTTAATATCAGAGGCTACTACGTTTTCATTTCCAAAAAGCCTTCTTAGCTCAACAGTAAGATCAGAACCTATTTGACCTGATGCTCCTGTAATTAATATATTCTTCATAATTTAAAATATTTTCTTTTTAAAATCTATTTTGGGCTCGAATATATAAAAAGATTGCAAATTAATCACAATCTATTTTTTTGTTATACAACATCAACACCTGAATTACAAAATATCATTAACTTGCATTATGTAATAATTTAAGAATACTTTATTTTTGTAGAATAATTATGGATTCAGTTAAAATATAAATATTTATCCTATGAATAACCGAAAAGTACGAGTAAGATTTGCTCCCAGCCCAACGGGGCCTTTACATATGGGAGGTGTACGAACCGCTCTTTTTAACTATCTTTTTGCAAAGAAACACAATGGCAGCTTCATTTTACGTATTGAAGATACCGACCAAACACGCTATGTTGATGGTGCCGAAGACTATATCATTGAATCGCTAAAATGGTGCGGTATCCAAATCGACGAAGGTGTTGAGGAAGGGGGACCTTATGGGCCCTACCGTCAATCAGACCGTAAAGAAATTTATAAAGAAATAGCCGAAAAATTTGTTGAAACCGGAAATGCTTATTTTGCTTTCGATACAGCAGAAGAGCTTGAAGCAATGCGCGAAAGGCTTAAAAATGATAAAAGTAACGTACAACAATATAATGCACTTACCCGGGGTAGCATGAAAAATTCGCTTACCTTGAGTGAAGAAGAAAGCGAAGCAAGAATTCAATCGGGCGAACCTTATGTTATCAGATTTAAAATGCCCGAGAACGAAAATGTTGTTGTTGAAGATATCATTCGTGGGACGGTAAAAGTAAATACCAATCAATTGGATGATAAAATATTGTTTAAATCGGACGGAATGCCAACCTATCATTTGGCAAATATTATCGACGACCATTTAATGAAAATAACTCATGTAATACGAGGCGAAGAATGGTTGCCTTCATTACCACTACATGTTATGCTTTACAAAGCTTTTGGCTGGGAAGATTCAATCCCCGAATTTGCACATTTGCCTTTATTGCTAAAACCCAGCGGAAAAGGCAAGCTTAGCAAGCGTGACGGCGATGCACTGGGATTTCCGGTATTTCCGCTTGAATGGACAGATACTAAAACTGGCGAGATGTTGAAAGGTTACCGGGAAGATGGATATTTTCCTGAAGCTTTTGTTAACATGCTCGCATTGCTGGGATGGAATCCGGGAACGGAAAAAGAAATCTTTTCTATGCGTGAATTAATCGCTGCTTTTGATATTAAGAAGGTGCAAAAAGGTGGTGCACGCTTCGATCCCGAAAAAGCTAAATGGTTTAACCATAAATACCTTACAGTACGTTCAGACGAGAAATTAGCCCGTCAGTATCAAAAAGAATTAAAAGAAAAAGGAATTACGGTAGAGGATACTTATGTTATTAAAATTGTTGAAATGATTAAGGAACGAGCACATTTTGTTTCTGATTTTTGGGAACAATCTTATTTCTTTTTTCAGGCACCCCAACAATATGACCCTAAAGTAATTAAGAAACGCTGGAAAGAACATACTCCCGATCTATTATCTGAACTAAAAAAGCGTTTTGAAGCACTTGAGGATTTTAATCATGATACAATGAATAAAGTAGTACAGGATTTAATGGAAGAAAAAGAAATTGGCATGGGACAAATCATGAACCCTCTACGCTTAACTCTGGTAGGAGCAGGAATCGGGCCTGGAGTATTTGAGATTGCAGAACTTATTGGAAAAGAAGAAACGTTAAAAAGAATCCAGGCAGGAATTGATCATATCAAAAAATAATTAGCTGATAATTAAAACGTATTACTATTGAATAATGAATCTTTCAAAAGATTTTTATTTAAATTTTCATGCTCATCAACAAAAACCCGATGAGGATGAGATTGTTATTCAAAGTCAATTTTTGCAGGAAAATATTACCCCACATGGCAGTGATAATATTTTGTCTACAGCTGGTTTGCATCCCTGGCATGCCAATCAATTGAACTTAGATCAGATAGAAAAAAAACTGGAAGAGCTTATTTCCAGAAAAAAAATCATTGCCATTGGCGAAACCGGCCTGGATAAATTAAAAGGTGTTGATTGGGATACTCAACTTCAAGTTTTTAAAAAACATATTGAAATATCAGAAAAACATCAACTGCCCTTAATTATTCATTCTGTAAAAGCTCACAATGAAATTTTAAAATTAAAAAAAGATACAGGAGCCAAATCCCATTGGGTAATCCATAATTTTACCGGAAGCAAACAAATGGCTATGGATTTTATTGATCATGAGTTTTATCTATCTACTTGTCACCATATTAAAAACAAAAACTCAAGAATAAATCGATTTTTTCAGCAATTACCAAAAAATAAAATCTTTCTTGAAACAGACGATTTTGATATTTCAATAAAAGAACTGTATCAGATTGCGGCTGAGAAGTGGATGATTAGTATTGATGAGCTTAAATTGCAGCTAGTGTATAACTTACAGGATTTTTTGAAAAATAATAAAATCGGCTAAAGCCTTAGTTCTTTGTTAACTCTCTTTTCCGTCAGCTGAAGCAGACGGCAATTGGCTAAAACTAACTGCAATGGTAATAAAAGGGCAATAACAAACCGAACCGACAATAAATAAGATTAATTGAAATTCTATATTTGTGATTTAAATATATGAAGATTTATTTTTAGTGTTTTTAAGGATGTTTATTAACTTACTGATAATAAAAATTGCCGTTGACTTCAGTCAACGGACCCAGGAAGAGCTAACTATTTTTGGGCTTTAGCCCATTATTTTATTTAATTTATGAATACAGAAAATTGGAAGGAACGCACCGAATTGTTAATTGGGAAAGAAAAGGTTAATAAATTAAAAAATGCCCATATTCTGGTTGTTGGCCTGGGTGGAGTGGGAGCATATGCTGCCGAAAACTTATGCAGAGCCGGAATTGGTGAGTTAACCATTGTTGACGGCGATACGCTCCATCCTTCGAATAAAAACCGTCAGCTTGCGGCTTTGGAAAGTACCATGAATAAACCCAAAGCAGAAATTGTAGGTAAGCGTTTACTGGATATAAATCCTGATTTAAAACTACATATTATTCAGGAATTTGTTAAAGATGAGCAAATGATTAATATTCTGGACAAACCTTACGATTATGTGGTGGATGCAATCGACACCTTATCCCCAAAAGTTTTTCTCATATATCATGCAAAAAATAAAGGATTTAAAATAGTAAGCTCACTGGGTTCGGGAGGAAGAATGGATCCTTCCAAAATTACAATCAAAGATATTTCAAAATCATTTAATTGCCGTTTAGGATTTCTGCTTAGGAAAAGATTACGTAAGCTTGGCATCTCGAAGGGTTTTAAAGTAGTTTTTTCTGAGGAAAAAGCTGATGAGCGTGCTGTTATTGTTGATAAACCTGGAGAAAATAAAAAATCAACAATCGGGACCATCTCTTATATGCCACCTATTTACGGTTGCTACTGTGCGTCTGTTGTTATTCGTGATTTAATTGAAACTAAATAGCTTGAATTTGAACTAAAATCATTTATATTTGTATTGTAATAAATGAAATTAATGTTTATAAATTATAAAAATACAAACCTTTGTTGTTGCTGTAAGTTTTACTTACGGAAGGGTTTGTACGTCTTATAATTTACAATAATTATATATGATAATATTAAAGCACCCTTCCACACCGGAAGGGTTTTTTGTTTTATTAAAATTTATGGAATGATGAAATCTAAAGAATTTTTACAGCGGCTTTATGCCTTTAATCAAAAAATGTCGAGGAATTATCCTACAAAACTTTTGGCCCAAAAGTTTTTAACCGACCTGTCGAATTTATTATTCCCGGTATGCAAAGAGGTAACTATCAATCCCGGGAAGATTGAAGTAGCCTGGGAACATCTGAAACTATCGCTAAAAGAATTGTTATTACCTGTACAACCTGTTTTAACAAAGGACGCTAACGAAATTGTTAATGAATATTTTAAAAAAATACCTTCTATTTATGATCAGTTGCTTTTAGATGCCAAAACAATAGAAGAATTTGATCCGGCAGCTTATTCCTTAGAAGAAATTATCCTGGCTTATCCAGGATTTCAGGCTATCATGACTTACAGACTAGCACATACTTTATATGAGTTAGACGTGCCGATATTTCCCAGGTTAATGGCCGAATATGCCCACACAAATACGGGAATTGATATTCATCCAGGAGCAAAAATAGGCAAATCTTTTTTTATCGACCATGGTACGGGAATAGTCATTGGGTCCGCATCCGTCGACCGCGACGTCTTCGTCTTGCGCACTACGCGAAAACCCAG
>CAZSIC010000160.1:0-5722 GCA_964606845.1 uncultured Bacteroidales bacterium | reverse complement strand
AACCCTATCATGCCGAAACTGGTATAAAATCAATTTACGGATTTGATGTAAACGAAGGTAACTTAACAATTAATAGCATCGAATTCGATGGACGAAGAGATCAGGGGGAAGATTATTTTTTTACCAAACATTTTGATAATGTCTTGCAAGCTGAATTACATAGTGGCAACGTAAATCAGGAAGTGTCATTTGATATCCCGCAAGGGGTTTACAACCGGATTGAACTCAATCTTTCTTTAGGAACTGAGACTGGCACAGCATTTCGATTGCAGGGAGTTTTTCAAAAAGGGCCGTTTGATGAAATTCCACTCGTTTTTGAATATTCTTTTACTGAGAATGTAAGGATAAGAGCAAAAAACAAAGAAGGAAATGAGCAAATTGTTTTAAAAAAGGATAATCCATCAACAGCAACTATTTTAATTGATGTACCCTTTATGTTTCAGCTGGTTAATCCTGGTATGATCCAGTTTGCGGAAACAACACCTATCGATGGAGAAGATGTTATTTTAATAAATATTGAGAAAAATACCGATATTTTTAACTTATTGGTTACCCGTCTCGAAAAATCGATGCGAGTGAATTTTGAATAGTTAATGAAAGTCGACTTATATAGCGAGGAGGAAATCCTGAAAGGATGCCGGAAAAACAAAAGGCAATATCAGGAGGTTCTCTACCAGAAATATGCAAAAAAAATGTATGGCATTTGCCTGAGCTATGCCGGAGGTCGTGATTTGGCGCAGGATATGCTACAGGATGCTTTTATTAAAATTTTTAACCGGATAAAAGACTTTAAGCAGGAGGGGTCACTGGAAGGATGGATTCGTAAAATTGTTACAAACACTGCAATTGATCATTTGCGACAACAAAAAAGAGCACAGAATTATATTTCGGATCAAAAAGAAACCAAAGAAGATATATTTGAGCCAGATACATTACAGAAATTACAAACGCAGGATGTTTTAGACCAGGTAGCTAAATTACCTGAAGGTGCACGGATCGTTTTTAACTTATATGCTTTGGAAGGATATACACATAAAGAAATAGCTGAAAAACTTAAAATAACAGAAGGAACATCGAAATCGCAATTTAATCGTGCCAGGAAAATATTGATGTCGTTATTAAATAAATTAAGTGCCTGAAGTGATGAACTTTTTAAAATGGTATAAAAATAAAGTTGAAAGCGGGAATCTTGAACCCCCTGAAAGTATATGGGAAAATGTTCAGGATCAGTTGGATATTGATCAGTCGTGGCAAAAAATTAATGCACATCTTGAGCATAAAGCAGCAGTCAAGCGCCAATACTGGTATGCAGCAGCAGCGGGTTTAATTATTTTTATCATGGCAGGCGGATACTGGTGGTTCACTTCGAATAACATGAATTTGGAAAAACAGTTGGCTGAAAAAACAACAGTTGTTGAGAATGATATTCATGAACCGGTAATTGAAGAAAAAAATAATAAAATTCCGAAAAAAGAAAATAGCATTGAAGCGATAAAAGAAAAAGATCTATTTCATCATACAACAGAGCAAGAGTCTGCCCAATTGGCCCAGAAAGACGTTCGAGAAGAAAGCTTGAAACAAATTCAGGCTCAAGAAACCATCCAAAAAAATATTGATAACGAAAGGTTAATTGTCATGCTCGAGCCTTATGAATTAAATATAGTTGATTTCTCTGAAGAAAATAATAAACCCCTGGCTTTAGTTGAGCCTTTCGAGATAGAACGCGATTCAAAAACAGACAAAATAACATTTCAAAAAATATATGCCGGAGCAACCGGCCAACTTGCAAATACCTGGTTGCTTAATGAGAAAACTTATACAGGTATGGAGAAATCAAGCCTTACTGCATCCAATGCTTCATTTGGCTCAATCTTTGGCTTATTTGCAGGAGCCAATTTATCTAAAAAGCTGTTTATACAGCTTGATTTTAACATTATAAGCCAAAACAAACAGGATTACAATGAATATTTAAATGGGCAATACATTTCTAACGAGATGAAGTTTAATTATTCGCAACTAGGTTTTTCATTGCGGTACATTGCCTTCTCAAATCGCTATATGAAAGGCGAACATAATATTTATGCCGGAGGATACTGGGGATATTTACACAGTGCATATCAAAAAATCGATCAGGAAATTGTCAATATTACAGATTACTATACTCAATCCGATTATGGTGTGTTTTTGGGGTACGAATACATTTTTCCAATTGCTAAAAATCTTGGGTTCGGCACCGGAGTGAAAGCAGCATATGGTTTAAACAATATTTATGCTGGCGATCAATATATTCCATCCTATTTAAATAAAACCCATAATGCATCGCTAAATATCACTTTCTCATTAAAGTACAGCATTAAATAAATTTTTTGATTGCTTTCCAACCCTTTTTTAATGGCTATCGTCTTAGAGATAAATAAACAATTATTGAAAACCATTAAAAATTAAAAGTCATGAAAAAATTAATTAGTTTAATCGTATTAACCATATTTGCAGCTTTTGTTTTTGTAAGTTGCGAAGATGATAGTGATTCTACAAAAGGAAATTTAACCCTTTCTATTACTGATGCTCCGATTGATAATTCAACAGTTGCCGGAGTTTATTTAACTATTACAGGAGTTCAGTATCATAAAAGTAACAATGACTGGCAAACTTTTGAAGATTATGAAGGTCCGCAAAAATTTAATATTCTGGAGTTAGTTAACGGAGAATCTGCTCTTTTAGGAAGCTTTGAAATGGATGCAGGAACTTATACTCAACTAAGGTTTATGCTCGATGCTCCTGAATATGGCACTCCAAATCCATCAAATCCGGGCTGTTATATTGAATTCACAGATGCTACACAGGAACCATTATTTGTACCCAGTGGATACGAAACCGGATGGAAAGCTGTTGGAGCGTTCACAGTGCCTATAAATGGTGACGTAGCTGTTACTGCAGACTTTGATGCCAGAAAATCTGTTTTTGAAGCAGGAGTTACCGGTATGTATCTGTTAAAACCAACCATACGTTTAATTGTTGATAACCAGGCCGGACAAATTGTGGGTGGTTTAAGTAATATATCTGACGGAGTTGATATTGTGGTTTATGCATACGAAGATGGTGTTTATACTACAAGCGAAGCCGATGAGCCTGCTGGAGATACAACACCACGATTCCCAAATGCTGTTACAAGCAGTATTGCTGATGAAGCTGACAGTTATCACTTAGCTTATTTAGCGCCAATGACTTATGATTTGGTTGTAACTACAGTTATCGAAGGAGAATTCCAGGAAGTATTAGGAATTGTTGAAGATGTGGTGGTTGAAAGCAATAAAACAACTGATGAGCCTATAGATCTTTCCTCGTTATAGTAAACGATTGCCGTTCAAACGAAAAAGGATCAGCGTTCTGCTGATCCTTTTTTTGTTTTAGAATACAGAATATTATTCAATCACTTTCAGTTCTTTGCCAATTTTTGTAAATGCTTTAACTGCCAGATCTAATTGTTCTTTGGAATGACCTGCAGATATCTGAACCCTAATTCGAGCCTGTTCTTTTGGTACAACTGGGAAATAGAATCCAATAACATAAATACCTTCATCAAGTAATTTAGCAGCAAAATCTTGTGATAGTTTTGCATCGTATAACATTACAGCTAAGATTGCCGAATCACTAGGTTTGATATCAAAACCAGCACCCAACATTTTTTCCTTAAAATATTTGGTGTTATCAACTAATTGGTCGTGCAAATCATTGGACTCTTCAAGCATTTTAAAGACTTCGATTCCTGCAGCAGCAACAGAAGGTGGAATGGAATTTGAAAATAAATATGGGCGAGATCTTTGTCGTAACATATCAATAATTTCTTTTCTACCTGTTGTAAAACCACCAATTGCACCACCAAATGCTTTTCCTAAGGTTCCAGTAATGATATCAATTTTGCCTTGCAAGTCAAATAACTCAGAAACACCTTTTCCGGTTTCGCCCACAACACCTGCCGAATGGCATTCGTCAACCATTACTAAAGCATCGTATTTTTCAGCTAATTCACAGATTTTGTCCATTGGAGCTACATGTCCGTCCATAGAGAAAACACCGTCCGTAACAATTATTCTATAACGATATGTTTGAGCAATTTTTAATTGATCTTCCAAATCTTCCATGTCAGCAGACTCATATCTAAAACGATGAGCTTTACATAATCTAACACCATCGATAATTGATGCATGGTTTAAAGTATCAGAAATAATAGCATCTTCACTTGTTAATATGGGTTCAAACAATCCGCCATTTGCATCAAAAGCTGCTGCATAAAGAATAGTGTCTTCGGTACCAAAATAATTAGCTATACGTTTTTCCAATTCTTTATGTAAGTCTTGAGTACCACAAATAAAACGAACGGATGACATTCCATATCCATGTGAATCCATAGCGTCTTTTGCAGCTGTAATTAATCTTGAATGGTTCGATAAACCTAAATAATTATTGGCACAAAAGTTTAAAACTTCTTGTCCTGTGTTTACTATAATATCAGCTTTTTGTGCGCTGGTAATTATTCTTTCTTTTTTATATAATCCTAAGCTTTTAATTGCTTCTAACTCCGCTTTTAAATGATCTTTAATTTTTCCGTACATCTTAGCTATATTTTAACTATTTAAACAGTTTAAATTGTTAATTGTTTATATTTTATTACAAATTCGGATGCAAATGTAATTTAAAATTCATCAATACGATGGATAATTTTCATGTTATAGATCAGAATTTTCAAAAAGCCTGAAATTCTTTTGTAATCGATGTTTTTATAGGAGCAGGTGGTGGTTCATTACCATTACTTCAAAAATCTGGAATAAAGGAAGGTAGAGGTTATGGAGGATTCCCTGTAAGTGGCAAATTTATGCGTTGTCTGAATCCATAAATTTGTAGAAAAACAAGAAAAGAAACCGCTAAAATACTGGGAATTGAAGAATTAATTTCCGCTCCAAAAGAAATACATTCGATGCAAAGCGTAAATCTTTAGTGGGTATTTTATTTATGTAAGAAATGATATTATTATTTACTAATTAAATCATTCATTTCTTCTCCAAAATCGAACTGTAAGTCTTCATGAAGTAATGAAATCTTTTTTTGTATAGTTTCAATTTGAGTCAAATACAAATTGGTTAAACGTGTATTCCTGAGAATGGATGGTTTAAATTCTATAAGTTTTCTGCAGAAGTAAATTAATAATTCAACTTCGGTTTCTTTTTTGGGAGAGTATCTGGAGTATTTTTTTACATTCTTTAGAATAGTACGAAGACTTTTTCTTATAAGGTAATAACTTTTTTTATTTACATTTTCAAACTGTTTATCTATTTCCTCTTTTACACTATTTATGTACGATACTTCATCGTGTGATTCAAATAACAGATAAGTCAATAGTTCTTTATTTTCTTTTTTGAACCGGGATAATCGCAAACATATATCAATCAATTCGACTGGAGTTAGAGTCTTTAATTCTTCTTTAAGTTTTTTTGCAGAAACAGCCTTCATTAATCGTATGTAGAAATTTTATTTAAGTAAAGGTATTAAAAATCATTTGTTAATGATGAATAAAAAAAGCTGCTATATAAGCAGCTTTTTAAGAATATCAGGTAGAATTTAATTTCCATATATTTCGATAATTTCTTGTTTTGTTTTACCAAGAATATCATATTTTTTACCGACCTTAATGAAGGCATCCAGTGCTTTTTCTAGGTGATGCATT
>CAZSIC010000159.1:0-5770 GCA_964606845.1 uncultured Bacteroidales bacterium | reverse complement strand
CAATTTGATATTGCCATACAGGCAGCCATTGGCGCTAAAATTATTGCCCGCGAAACCGTAAAAGCAGTCCGCAAAGATGTTACCGCAAAATGTTATGGCGGCGATATTACCCGAAAAAGGAAATTACTCGAAAAACAGAAAAAAGGAAAAAAGCGTATGCGCCAGGTAGGTAATGTGGAAGTTCCACAGCAGGCATTTATGGCGGTACTTAAGTTGGATTAATTTTTATCTTATAGCAAAAGCCATGATGGCTTTTTGTTTAATTCTTTTTTTGATGCTTAACCTGTTCCTCAGGAGTTAAACCAGAATAAAGGTATTTGTTGGCTTCAATCCATTGGTTTGCAGAAAAATCCCATTTGTAAACGATTTCCATATACAATTCTCCCTCTTCGTTATATTCAGAAACCGTTTTATCAAAATTAACCCAGTTCTTTTTCGAGAAATCCCATTTTTGATGGATCAATTCAATTAAACGCCCTTTCCGGTCGTATTGGTACATTTTTCTGATGCCGTTAATCCATTTTTTGGTATAATTGTTCCAGGTTATCCTTACTTCCTGGGTTTTTTTCCCACGGAAATTGTATAGAAATTCATATTTTCCTTCAGTACTCCATTTTTTGGTGTCTGTATTCCAGCTGCTTATAAAGACTTCGTTGGGATAAGAAAATTCGCTGGGATAAAACAATTCAAATTTTTTGTAATATTCCCACTCATTTTTAATGTTGTTAAATTTGCTTATGGTGATGTTGTTTTCCAGCCCGTCTATGTTGTAATTCATAATATACCGGACTGTATTGATCCACTCGTCGGCTGGTTTGTGCCACTCCTGGTATAATATTTCTTTTCGTTCGTTAAAATTATCGTAAAAAGAAGTTTTTAATTGCGTATTTACCCAGTCATTAAAAGATGGCCTCCAGGTTTGTACGAGTTTTTCCTGTTCGTTGCCCCTTTTATCGTAGGCAAATAATTCCTGCGTACTGTTTACCCATGTTTTATCTGTTTTGCTCCATTCTTGCGTAAGTGTTCTTAAAGGGTTATCTTTTTTATTGTAAATAATGATTTCACGCTGATAGGTTGCCCATTGGTTTAAATCTGCATCCCAGCTATATTTATATAATGTATCAATGTCTTGGGATATAGTTGAATCAGCGATTAATGAATCAACCTTGTCAGGTAACTGGGCAACTGTTTTTACCGAAAGAAACATGGAGACAACAATGGCTGCTAATATTATTATGACAATATATTTACGCATATCTTACCAGTTATTTTCTAACAATTTAAACAAATGCTGAATTAAAGTCAACTTTTTGGTGATATTATCTTGCTTTTTTGTTCAACCTGATTATTTAAATTAATTTTGTATACAATTATAAAAAATGTTATGACAGTAAATCGTAACCAGCAAATAAAATTTGCTTCGTGGGTTGGTATTATTGGAAATTCCATACTTGCTGTTGCTAAAATATTAATTGGTTTTATTTCCGGAAGTTTTGCCGTAATTGGAGACGGAATCGATACAACAACTGATATCTTAACTTATTTTATTACATTGCTTGCTGCACGGATAATGAATAAACCGCCCAATTATAAATTCCCCTATGGTTACAACCGTGCCGAAGCGGTTGCTACCAAAGCATTAAGTTTTGTGATTTTTTTTGCAGGTGCCCAGTTATTTTTTTCTGCCATTGTGCGGATAATAAAAAGTGAACCGCACCAAATACCAACCATGATGGCAATTTATATTACCGTTTTTTCAATTATTTCTAAAGCTGTAATGGCTGTTTATCAGTTAAAAGTGGGACGAAAAATTAGTAGTAACATGCTTATTGCCAATGGTAAAAATATGCGTAATGATATTTTAATTTCGTTTTCTGTTTTGTTGGGGCTGTTGTTTATTCATGTTTTTCATTTACCTGTTCTGGATTTAATTACAGCGATGTTAATAGGAGCCTGGATTATGCGGTCGGGATATGGCTTTTTTATGGAATCGAGCAGAGAATTGATGGATGGAACAGATAATCCGGACTTGTACTATAAAATTTTTGATGCGGTTGAAGAGGTAGGCGCTGTAAATCCTCACAGGGTAAGAATCAGGAAACATTCAAATATGTATACAGTTGGCCTGGATATTGAGATTGATGGGAAGCTCTCCATAGAGGAAGGCCATAAAATCGCCAAAAAAGTAGAAATAAACATTAAAACCCGCATCGAAAATGTGTATGATGTATTGGTGCATATCGAACCCAAAGGAAATGAAGAAAAAGAAAAGTTCGGGCTTTCGCGGGATAATATTGATTCGGAATGCAAAAAGAAAAAGAATGGACGAAAAATATAAAAAACCCGGTGGTTCTTATATTAGTTTTATGAGCAATAAGGTGAAAACGCATGGCGGTATTAACCTTGCTCAGGGAATCCCTGGATTTAATCCACCCGAAGAACTAACAGGTTTTTTAAGCAACCTGGCAAATGAAAATATACATCAATATGCTCCCGGAAGTGGGAATAATGAATTGCTTGAACTTTTGCTTAAAAAATATCAATCCGATTATGCCTTTACAAAAGATGATTTTTTGATTCTTCAAGGTGCTACAGAAGCATTATCATTACTCTATATTTATTTTAATAAAATTTTACCCAAACCCTTTTCAACATTAGCTTTCGAGCCTGTTTACGAAAGTTATATGCATCTGCCTAAAATATTTAATACCGGTTTTGTACCATTTGCTTTAGATGAAAATTCATCGGTTGATTTTATTCAACTTGAAAGCGTTTGCAAGGAAAAAAATGTAAAAGTTATTTTTATCGGTACACCCGGTAATCCGTTTGGTAAAATATGGAGTAAGCAGGAAATTGACAACCTGCTTAAACTAAGCAAAGCACTGGATATTTTTCTTGTTTTTGATTCCGTTTACCGCGATTTATATTTCCAGGAAAAGCCATATATCCCTTTAGATCAATTTTATCCGAATTTATTTTATGTAAACAGCTTTTCTAAAATATTATCAATAACCGGATGGCGTGTGGGTTATTTAGTGGCACATCAAAAGCATATGGAGCATATAAAATCCATTCACGATTATACAGGTTTGTGCGCACCTTCGGTTTTGCAAGAGGCCATTGTTCGTTACCTTAAAAATTATAATTACGGAAAGCTTTATATTTCTTCTTTACGTGAAAATCTAAAAACATCGTATCAATTATTATCTACAGAACTTAAAAAACTGGATTTTAAAATACCCGAAACCAAAGGTGGTTATTTTGTCTGGGCTCAATTACCCAAAAAAGGCTTTTCCGATGGATTTAAGTTTGCTGTCGATTTATACGAACAGCAAAGGGTAGCAGTAATTCCCGGCGAACATTTTTCGGCCAATGCGAAAAATTATATCCGTTTAAATATTGCACGCCCTATAGCTGAAGTAAAAGAAGGAATTCAGAGAATGAAAGCTTTTTTTGGGAAATAAATTATTTCATAAAAGGTGAATTCGGATTATAAATGTTTTAATTAAATTGTAACTTTACCTTAAAAATAAAAAAGATAAATGTCGCTTTGGAATAATAACATTGAAATTCATTTTTTTAAAGAAGCATTAAAGGATTTTGCAACACCAGAACAACTCTTTTATAAACTCGATTCAGGTTATTATGCATATGTTCCCAAAAATGTAAAAGGAGATGGACAAACCCTTCAGTCAAGGAATTCATTGATAGGTCAGTTTACTGAAAAATGGACAAAAGATTTATTTGCTCCCTTAGCTTATCAATTTGGATTATATGCAGTAAATGGTGTTAACTGTGAAGAAATAGGGCTTACAAAAAGATCAAATGCAGATTTAGCTTTTTGCACTACTAACTCTATAAACCAAAAACCAGAAAATATTAAGCTGATATTTGAAATTAAAATGAGTATTGTATCAAACTATAGATATTCATCACCTGATAGTTTGTCTTTTATTGGTGATTATAAAACACATAAAGGAAATCCATCCTTTTTACGATCAGATTCTATGTTAAAAGCTATTGGTAAATCAATAAACATCAGAGTTTCTGGCATTGAATCAACAAAAATTCCAATAGTTATATTGGGGAATAGCCCAATTACAGAAAGTTATACTAGTAAGGTCGATTTTCTTAAAACAGCAGGTGTAATTCAAGGATTTTGGTCATTAAATCCAAAACCTACTAAAACAAATTTTATTCGAAAAACTTCGGAGTTCGGCTTTCAAACAATAGAAAATATTGATACTTTAAAAGAATTGACAGGAGAATTATTAAAACAAGAAATGAATTATTTCTCTTCGATGGCTTCAAAGAAAAAGTTAGGTGAATATATACAGATAGCAAACCAGGAAGATTTAAATGAAGCTAAGGCTGAAAAATTTTTACAATTAATTAGAAAAATATAATGAAACAATTTAAAAGAGAAGGAACAAAATCTAGTTCATTTGGAACGAATGGGAGAATAAATCATGACTCTTCAAAATTTTATAATTCAAAATTGTATAAAGAATTAAATAATAATAATAATGAGATTTCAAAGAGTATTAATGAGTTTCCTGTTGATTTATTAAATAAAATAATTCATGGTTCTTGTGAAGATATGAGTCAAATTCCTGACAGTTCTTTACATTTAATGATTACATCTCCACCCTATAATGTTTCAAAAGATTATGACGATGATTTATCCTTAAACGAATATTTAATTTTACTTAAAAAAGCGTTTTCTGAAACTTATCGTGTTTTAGTTAATGGAGGCCGTGCTTGCATAAACGTTGCGAATTTAGGAAGAAAACCCTATATACCGCTTTCCGACTATATCTCTCAAATAATGATTGAAATAGGTTTTAAAATGCGTGGAGAAGTAATTTGGAATAAAGCAGCAAGTGCAAGCCCATCAACGGCTTGGGGGAGTTGGCAGAGTGCTGCAAATCCAATTTTAAGAGACATCCATGAATATATTTTAGTATTTTCTAAAGGAGATTATAAACTTGAACGCCAAAAAAATGATTTAGAAAAAAGAAAAAATACTATTACTAAAGAACAATTTATGGAGTGGACCAAATCAATATGGACAATGAATGCCGAAAGTGCCAGAAGAATTGGTCATCCAGCTCCATTTCCTGAAGAGCTACCCTATAGATTAATTCAATTATATTCTTTTACAAATGATATTGTTTTGGATCCTTTTATTGGAAGTGGGACAACAGGAGTTGCCGCTTTAAAATCTGATAGATTTTTTATTGGATATGATACTAATGAAGATTATATTAGAATTGCAGAAAAAAGATTGGAACCACTAAAAACTCAAATGAAATTTGTTTAACAATTTTTTTGGTTATTTTTTTAATTGAGTTAGCTGTTGATTTCAAACCCAAATGCTTTTAAATCGTCCCAAAAGTTAGGATAACTTTTTTTAACGACCTCCGGGTCGTCAATGATTAAAGATTTGGTAACGATTGCCAATGGAGCAAATGCCATCGCCATTCGATGGTCGTCGTAAGTTTTTACAAAATGGTTGGAAGAGATTTTAATGTCCTCATTTCCTTCCCACAAAAGGTAATCCTTCCCATTGGTTTGCAAATGAATGCCTGTTTTTTCAAACTCGTTAACCAGCGCTTTAATGCGGTCGGTTTCTTTAATCGATAAATTATCTAATCCGTTTAAACGAAAAGGAATATTTTTTGCAACTAGTGTAACCGTCAGTGTTTGAGCTAAATCAGGACATTTAGTAAAATCATATTCAAAATGGATGCAGGTTGTTGGAATATTT
>CAZSIC010000158.1:0-5821 GCA_964606845.1 uncultured Bacteroidales bacterium | reverse complement strand
AAAAGTACAGATTTTAATCTATATTTCTGTCCGATGATTTAAGGGGCTAATACATTAGACCAGCCAATTCTTTACATTCTTCTCCAAAAGAATCTATATCATAATTTGCTATAATATAGGCTCTATTTAAGATGCTTATTTGTGAGTCAAGATTGATTGAAATATCACGAATCACTTTATTACCCAAATAACCAAGGAATACAATAAATTCCTTAACAGAGAAACAATAGAAATCTTCAAACTCGTCTTCAAAAAGTTCAAGATAATTATATATATCTTTTAAATTAATTGGTGCAAAAAGATAATTTGGTAATATTTCAAGTTCTTTATTATCCGGAATAGCTTCTTGATATGCTTTATTATTAGGATTAATTGCTTTTATTTTTGTTTTATGATCAACATTAAGTTGAAAATAAGGACAAAAGAAAGGGATATCTATATCTAATTTTATATCGCTGCTGAGATAAGTACCAGTTGATGAAAATAGATTAGCATATTTAAGTCTTTCATCGTACATATCTATTAAAAATCCAATATCATTACTTGTATCAGATAAAAAAAGATTATTTGTTTTATCAACAATTATTGCATCCTCCTTATTTCCTATTCGGTATAATTGAGTTGCAACTAAAAATAAATAGCTTAAAATTTCTATTCTAATAACATCAGATAATAGATTAACTATATTTTGCGGTAAATCTTCATCATATATTTTACTAACACATTCTGCATAATCCGGTTTTTCATATTGATTTAGACTACTTGGAAAAACCATGTTTCTTTTACCCATAGATATCTCCGAATCATTTTTTCCATATTTATATATACATAATGCTTGAATTTCCCTATAAAGTCTAACAGAATGTTCACTAATGCCAAATAAATTTTTAGGACCTAATCGTCGCGACCAAAATAGCATATCATAAATGGAATATTTAGTAGCTATTTCTGCGATAATATTTTCACATATATTGATATAGTCCGTTAAAATATCAACGTTTGTTTTTTCCAAATCAGGTAATAACGTGAAAACTGATTTTTGATAATTTACTAATTCTTTTTCCAGATCAATATATCCTTCTTGAAAGAACTTTAGAGTTATAATTTGATAAATATTAGGCAATACCAAAGGAGAATTAATCTTTTCTGGCTCTGAAAATTTACAACATTTCTTATATTTCTTCCCACTTCCACAAGGACATGGTTCATTATTACTTATTTCTCCCATAATATATTTTTATTGTTTAAATTTAATAATAAGATTGTAAAACACAATTTCTTATAATTTAAAATTATATCTTTACATTCCATTTAGGCGATTAGCTCAGTGGATAGAGCAGCGGATTACTAACCCGCAGGTCGTGGGTTCGAATCCCACATCGAAGTTTCATCCCTTTTAAAGGATTACATATAAAAGCTCAGTAAACTTACTGAGCTTTATCTATTGTTGTTAATTGTTATTATACCCCACTCCTTCTTCCGCAGCCATGCTTCGACCAGGCTCAGCATGACCCAAATTGTAATCTTTAACTTCCATTTTACTCAAATCCAGTTCGCCTTTAAAAGCTTTTTGGCTCAATGAAGCATAGAGCTTTTCCAGTTCCTGTAAACTTTCCTGGTATTTGGTTTTAATACTTTCTACTTTTTCGACGATTTGTGTGAATTCGGCTTGTTTTTCTATTGGTGGCAGAATGAATTCAAACTTTTTTATTTGTTCAAAAGTAAATGCTTCTCTAGTACCACCGGCAGAAGAAGCAAGTGCTTTTTTCTGAAAATTATCATGTGCAATTTGATACTCAAGAAACCTAGGTTGAAGATATTCTTTTTTAGTTCTTATTATAGAAACATGCTGATTTACATTTGCACTGTCATCATCACCGTAAAAAGTGGCTACTCTGCCTATGGATGCACCAGTAATATTCAATAAGACATCCTTATTTTTTAACCACGTTCTTTTCATATTATTGTGAATATCTTCTGATATACAATAAATATCACTGTAATCAATTTTATTCATCCTAATGTTCTGACTTCTAATAAAATAAGTACCGGTTCTTTGATAAACATCTTTCCCGCCTTTAGGCGTAGAACCACTTCCAATCATTAAAGTATACCTACCAAGTATATTATTCTCCCACCCTTTCTCATTTCGAACCGGATCACCAAACATATCCAAAAAGGTAGATTTCAATAGTTCATCCAATAACTGAATGCTTTCTTTGCGTTTGGAAATTAAGGCTTCGGCCCGGGATAATATATTGGCGATGCGGATTTGGTCTTCTAGTTTTTCAGGAATTGGTATTTTTATTTCTTTTAAATCCTTTTGCGTTATTGCTCTAAAAGTTGAACCCGATGCATTTTTCGCAATTAATCTCTCATTTGATTTTAAAAAGTAAAATATGAAATCTAAACTATTACCGTCTTTAGGTCTTATTGCACTTAAACCCCTCCCAATGCATGATTTCTTATTTGCAATATTAACAGGACCAACAGGTGCGCGAACAGATATTAGAATATCGTTTGGGAGTGCAATTTTTTTAGGTTCTGAACACCAAATTCGTGTAGTGGGATGCTTTTTCCCAAAATCAGTTTTCCCTTGAAAGAATGGTAAACCCTCTCCTTTATCATTATAAGTTGTTGAAGGTGGTGATTGACCAGCAATAACATCTGCTATTTCTTCAAGTTTTCGAACGAGAATCTTCATTTAAAACATCTCCTTTATGACATTAAACTCTTGAGTTATCTCATTCTCTATATTTTCTAATTTATCAAGAATTTTTTTTGGATTTTCATATTCAACCTCTTCAAAATCATCTTCTTTATAACGGGATATTCTTAAATCATAGCCTTCATCCACAATTTCCTTTTTGGGCACAAAAAAATATTTGGATTTTCGGTTATTGTTTTTTTGGTTTTCTTCTTTATTTCGGTTGTTAAATTGTGTTACAATATCCTGTAAATCGCCATTATGATCCAGTTTAGCCCGTTTATCGTCCAAACTGTAACCATCGCTTTGCATATCATAAAACCAAACATCGTTGGTTTCGCCGCCTTTGGTAAATACCAGAATGGCGGTACTTACTCCTGCATAGGGTTTAAATACTCCGCTGGGTGCAGCTATTACTGCTTTTAGCTCTGCTTGTTCAATAATGAGTTGGCGTACCTGCTTAAATGCTTTTCCGGAGCCAAACAACACGCCTTGCGGTACAACAACGGCTGCTGTTCCACCTGTTTTTAGCATGTTAAAAATTCGCTCCACAAACAACAATTCGGTTTTGGTAGTTGCGGTTTTAAAACTTTCGTTAATATCTCCTTTATCAATACTGCCGGTAAATGGCGGGTTGGCCATCACCACATCATAAGTATTTTCTTCGTTGTAGCTTTTGCTTAAGGTATCGGTATAGTCAATGTTGGGTTCGTCAAAACCATGCATCATCAGGTTCATTAATCCTAGTCGCACCATTGTGGTATCCACATCAAAACCAAAAATACTCTGGTCGAGAATATTTTTTACTTTTTCGGTTAACATGCCACTAACAGAGCTGCGGATAAAACCATCTTCGTCGGGTTGTAGCTTGTTTTTATCTTTATGTAACTGTGTTACAATGTATTGATATGCTCCCAGTAAAAAGCCGCCCGTACCACATGCCGGATCGGCAATGCGTTGCCCTAACTGCGGTTGCACCAGTTCGGCCATGAGTTTAATAATATGGCGTGGCGTTCGGAACTGCCCGTTTTTACCTGCTGCTGCAATCTCACTTAACAGGTATTCGTACACATCGCCCTGGATATCCTGAAATGCCTGTCCGCCTTTTTCGGCATCCTTGTCCATTTCAATAAAAATCTGCTCAATGGTTTTAATGGCTTCAACCAGCAAACTGGGTTTGGGAATAATAAATACTGCATTGGCAATATGTTTGGTAAACTGCGATGTTTCTCCGTTTAATGTTTTAATAAAAGGAAACACTTTGGTTTGCACATGCTGGAGCATATCTTCAGCTTTCATGTGTTTAAAACTACTCCATCGCAAGCTGTCTTTTTCAATGTAGTTTTCCTTTTTATCTTCCATTCCGGGTGGCAACCACTCTCCTTCGAATTTAGATTTGTACTTTTCGCCGGTAAATTCGGCATCGGCTTTGTTTTTGCTGTCCAGTTCATCCAGCCTTTTCATGAACAGTAAATAGGTTATTTGCTCAATGGCGGTTAATGGATTCGAAATACCACCACTCCAGAACTGATTCCAAAGTTTATCGATGAATGATTTTATTTGTGTGTTATTTTGTAACATGTATGTTTTATTAGTATCGTTTAATTTATTTTATAATAATTTAAATATTCAATTCCTACGGAATTGTTTACAGCAATTGTTTCTTGTTTTTATAAATATTTGATTCCTCCGGAATCTTTTGTGCTTTATTTTCATCATCTATATCCCGTTGGGATAACTATTTATTAAAATATTCAATCCCTAAGGGATTGTTGATATTCAACTGTTTCTTGTTGCTATAAATATTTGATTCCTAACGGAATTCGTTATTTTAACTCTGTTGTACAATTCATTTTGTGAATACATATCTGACTCTTAAGGAGTTTTTTATTAGTTTCATTTTTAATCAGTTTATTTATTATTTCATTTCCTCATTTTTATCCCGTAGAGATAAAATATCTATAACATCAATGCCATTTTGTAACATGTATGTTTTATAATTATCGTTTAATTTATATTGTAAGCATGTTATATTCAATTCCTACGGAATTGTTTTACATACAATTAATTCTTGTTTTATAAATATTTGATTCCTTCGGAATCCATGGTTTTTATTATGCTTGTAAAATTTGTTTTGTAAAATACAATTGTCGATTTTTCGTTGATTTATTAATTGTTTATTAGCATAATTTCATTTTCTCCTTTTAACCCCGTTGAGATAGCTTATCTATACCAAAAAATGAACTAAGAACATTGATCACGACAGTGTTATAATTTTCATCCCGTAGGGTAAATGTATTGATAAAAAAATCAAATAACGAGCATTGACCTTTGATGTCATTCTTATCCCTTAGGGATAACATATTTATAAAAAAATGCAACGAACGGACATTGACCCCATCGGGGTCATATTACTCCTTTTCTATATGATGATCTATCCACTTAAACAGGTATTCATCTTGAAATTCTACCTTGTATTTCTTTAAAAACCCCTCGTATTCATCCTTGAAACTTCTTTTCTTATGATGTTCTTTTTGATTCGAAATATAATTAATAATTACCGGCAACTGAGAATGTCCATATGAAAAACCACCAAATCCCTCCTGCCAACTGAAGGCAAAAGGAGTAAGCTTTTTCTCTTTGATAAAAGAATTAGATGATTTTTTAACTTCCCTAACCAGATCAGACAAACAACAACTCGGTTTCATTCCAATAAGCATATGCATATGATCGGGCATTCCATTAATAGCTAACATTTTTTGTCCCTTATTTTGCACTATTCCTGTAATATATTTATATAATTCGTTTTCCCATTCAGGATTGATTAGTGCTTTTCGGTTTTGCACGGCAAAAACTACATGGATATAGATTTGTGTAAAGGTATTTGACATTTTATGGTCTTATTTAATATTTAATTGATTCATATTCAATCCCTATGGGATTGGGCTTTATTTTACTTGTTTTTGCTATATACATTTGACTCCTTCGGAGTCTTTTATCGGTTTCGTTTATAATTATTTATTGAGGCTGTCCAAAAAGTAGTCATTCCGAACGAAGTGAAGGAATCTTTAAATTTCAATGGTCTGATAATAAAAAGATTACTTCTTCGTTCCT
>CAZSIC010000157.1:0-5836 GCA_964606845.1 uncultured Bacteroidales bacterium | reverse complement strand
GCGCGCATCCTGGGGGAAGAAATCCGCGAGCGCCTGTCACACTACCGGGGCGCGACCACCATGCCGCTCGTCGGCCCGACCGTCCGCTGGATTTTGGAGCGCGAAGCCATCTCCCCGGACGATCTACACGTGGTGCTGTTCGCCTCCGACCAGCAATACGCCCCAGACCAGGAGCGCCAGAAGGATACCAAACCGTTTGCCGAAGTGATGAAGCAACTGTTGGCTGCGCCGCCCTTTCAGCTCCCCGCCAAACATATCCGCATCATCAGCATCGACGGCAACCCGTCGGATTACGCCAACATGCTGGCGTTCTATACCGGCGCGTTGCCCGGTGTGGCCGATTTCGCGGAATGGGACCAGGTCTACCTGGAAGTGTCCGGCGGGACGCCCGCCATGACCGCTATGCTGATCGTGGCGGGCGTGGAGGTGTTCGACCTGCGGGCGCGCACGCTCTACCTGGACCGCGCGGCTGAACAGCCGCACGAGGTCGGTATCGCCGAGGCGCTCTTCGCCCGGCAGACGCGCGCGACGCTGGTGCAGCAGATCGAACTGCACGCCTATGCCGTCGCCCGTGCCACCCTGGACGCATCCGGCCCGCTGATCACGCCGGACGCGCGCCAACGCGACCTGTTGGACGCGCTGCTCGACTACGCCGACCGCCGCCTGGCTTTCGACTTCGAGCGGGCGCGCGCCGCCCTGGACCGCGCCCAACGCCTGACCACCGGCAGCCAGCAGGCCCGCCTGGGGCAATGGCTGCGCGAACTGCGAACGCCCTCCGAGGCGCACCTGCTGGCCGAGCTGGTCCACAGCACGCGCATCAAGCTGCACCTGGGCGACTACGCCGATATGGTCCAACGCCTCTTTCGCTTCCAGGAGGCCGCCTTCCGCTATATGGCCGAGCAAATGGGCATGGCCTACAGCAAACCCCGCGACAACCGCTATGTGTCGAAACGTTGGGTACAGGCCCAACCCGGCCTGGGCGAATTTCTTGAGGCGTATCGCCCGCCGGGAGCATCCGAGCCGATAAAGGTCATTGTGGCGAGCCGCTCGCTCAACCGCTTCAGCCTGGGGGCCATCGTGGACTTCTTCGTCCAGTCCGACCCGGCCTGGACGGGCTGGCGGACGGTGGCCCAGGACCTCCACCGGCTCTCCGCGCTGGCCGACCTGCGCAATAAAGGGCTGGCCGGACACGGGTTCGAGGGCATCGGGCGCGAGGACCTGGAGGCTGCCTTCGGCCAGCCGCCCGATACGCTCCCGGTCTTCCTGGACGGGCTGCTGACCGCTCTGTTCGACCAGGACCCCGGCCCCGACCCGTACCAGGCCGTCAACGAGGTCCTGACCCGGCTGGCACAGGAGGACGCATGAGCGAACTGGTCTCGCTGGTCGTCACCGTCCGGCCCGCCGAACCGGTCACCGTGCCCGGACACCTGGGACAGGCCGCCTACGCGCAGTTGATGCGCTGGTTGAGCGACCTGGACGCCGGGGCCGCGCAACGCTGGCACGACGCCAACGGCCCCAAGCCGTTCACCTGCTCCTCGCTGGTGGGGGCGCGCCGCGTCAAGCAGAACCAGCGCGCGCTAACCCCGGAGCGCACCTGCTGGCTGCGCTTCACCGCGCTGGAGCCAGAGATCGCCGCGTTGCTGCTGGAGATCGCCGCGCAGCCACCAGAAGCGCTGGACCTGGACGGCGTGACGCTCCAGGTGGAGAGCCTCACCACCGACCCGGAGCAACATGCCTGGGCTGGGGTCACCACCTATGAAGCGCTCGCCGCGCCCTACCTGCTGGCCCGCGAGCAGGCCCCGCGCCGCGTCCGGCTGGAACTGGCGTCGCCCACCGCCTTCCGCCAGAATGATATGAACGTGGCGATCCCGCTACCCGACCTGCTGTTCGGCAGCCTGGCCAACCGCTGGAACGCCTTCAGCCCCATCGCCATCAGCCCGGAGGTGCGCCGTTATGCCGGGGAGTGCGTCGCGCTGACCAGCTTTCGGCTGCGCTCCGGCGCGGTTCCCATGCACGGCGGGACGGTGCAGGTGGGCGCGGTGGGCCGGGCCGGGTACGTGGCGGTGCGCTATGACCGCTACTGGATGGGCGTCTTGGGCCTGCTGGCGGACTTCGCCTTCTATGCCGGGGCGGGCCGCATGACCACGACCGGCCTGGGACAGGCGCGCCGTACCGACGGCTGAGGGGCGCGCCGCCGCACCTTAACAACTGAATATTCGCTTTTTCTGAGCGGTTGCCAGATGCGGACGTACTGATCAAACCAGTTCACTGACTGGAGAACCCGGAGTTCACTCTATGCCACCACTCTATATCGTCGAACAGGGCGCGAAGCTCAGCATCGAGCGCCGACGCCTGCTGGTGCGCAAATCCGGGGAGTTGATCGCGCGGGTTCCGCTGGCGCACATCAATGCCGTTATCATCTTCGGTAACGTGAGCCTCACCACCCCGGCCATCAAGCGGTTGATGCGTGCCGGGATCGACGTGGTCTTCCTGACACGTCACGGGCGCTACGAAGGGCGACTCGTTGGCCCCTTGACACGCTTCGGCCAGCTCCGCCAGGCACAGTACGACGTGTTGCACGACACCGCCTTCAAACTGGCGGTAGCGCAGGTCATCGTGCGCGGCAAATGCCTGAACATGCGCACCATGCTCCAACGCTACCAGCGCCAGCAACCTCACCCAGACCTGGCCGCTTCCATCGAGCGCCTGGGCTGGTTGGCCGATCGCGTTTTGCGCACCACGCGCCTCAATGCCCTGCTGGGCGTGGAAGGGAGCGCCGCTGCTGCCTACTTCAGTGTGTTTCGTCGTCTTTTCAAACGGGACTGGCCCTTTGAAAAGCGGCGACGGCGCCCCCCGCCCGACCCCGTCAACGTGTTACTCAGTTTCGGCTATACCCTGTTGACGCGCTGCCTCGAAGCCAGCGTGTCCCTGGTTGGCCTCGATCCCTACCTGGGCGTGCTCCATACGCCCTCCTATGGTCGCCCCTCGCTGGCACTGGACCTGGTGGAGGAGTTTCGTTCCATCGTGGTGGACTCGGTGGTGCTGCGTTGCCTGAATAACGACCTGGTCGCGCCTGCCGACTTCACTCCCGGCGATACTCCCCAGCGGCCCATTGTGCTCAGCGAGGGCGGTAAACGCCGGTTCATCCAGGCGTTCGAACAACGGCTGGAAACCAGCATCCAACACCCCGTCACCGGCGAAAATATGACCTATCGCCGCGCTTTTGAAATCCAAACGCGGCTGTTGGCGCGCTGTTTTCGCGACCGGCAGCCCACCTATCAACCCTTCCGAGTACGCTAATGAACTGCTACCTGGTCACCTATGACATTCCCGACGACCGCCGCCGGACCAAAGTTGCCAACTTGCTGCAAGACTACGGACAGCGCGTGCAATTCAGCGTCTTTGAAGTCTGGCTCGATGACCAGGCCCACGCCCGGCTGGACCGGCAACTGACGCAGGTGATCGACGAAGAGGAAGATAGCGTCCGGCTCTATCGCCTCTGCGAAGCCTGCCGCAAACAAGTCGAGACCCGGGGCCAGGGGCAACCGCCTCAGCCGCCGGGCCTGGTCATCATCTGATCGGCGCGAGACCCCCTTTTAGCACCCCGCTTACTTAACCGCTCCGCTATCAGGGGTCTCGCATGTTTGCCGTCCTTGTTGGTCGCCCGCTAAGGGCATCACAGCCCCAGTACAAAGAAAGTATGGTGAGCGCGTAACAAACAAGCGGGTTGTCTCAATGCTACACGCCGATCTTTGACAATTTTCTGGTACTCTGGTACAGTCTGAATCCACTTCATGCCCGTCAGGGCATTACGACCGGCACAAAGTGGGAGGACGCGGGCGAAGACGTGGTCTGAATCCACTTCATGCCCGTCAGGGCATTACGACGGCAGGTGGCGGATGTTGTGGACGGTCGTTCGCCCGTCGTCCGTCTGAATCCACTTCATGCCCGTCAGGGCATTACGACCGCCGAATCACCGCGAGCGTCTTCGCCGGTTTACCCGGCAAGTCTGAATCCACTTCATGCCCGTCAGGGCATTACGACGCATAGAGGGGGGGCAGCATGAGGGACGGACCCCGTGTCTGAATCCACTTCATGCCCGTCAGGGCATTACGACCATAGAGTACCAGTTCTTCACCACGCGAGCTGCCAGTCTGGTAACCGTCTGAATCCACTTCATGCCCGTCAGGGCATTACGACCGCATGCAATCCACGCAGCCGCAGCGCCAAACTGCGCGTCGGTCTGAATCCACTTCATGCCCGTCAGGGCATTACGACTCCGTCGCCGCTCAGTCGTACCCGCGCGCCGGGTTGTCTGAATCCACTTCATGCCCGTCAGGGCATTACGACACGTGATCGATGGCCATCTGCGCGTGGCGTTGGCGATCAGCGTCTGAATCCACTTCATGCCCGTCAGGGCATTACGACCGCTAGGCTGTCGGCTCATCATCCCCCCATCGTTCCGTCTGAATCCACTTCATGCCCGTCAGGGCATTACGACTTTTACGCGATCCATATCCATTCGGCGGTGTCTTCAATCCACGTCTGAATCCACTTCATGCCCGTCAGGGCATTACGACGTACGAACGGCCACCAGGAACAGCGCGGGGCCGGGTTCAGTCTGAATCCACTTCATGCCCGTCAGGGCATTACGACGCAGCGAGCCAATCGACTCGCTCCTCTACCGGCACCCATAGGTCTGAATCCACTTCATGCCCGTCAGGGCATTACGACGGTGATGCGCCGCGTGGCCAGCGCGTGTACGTGAGTCTGAATCCACTTCATGCCCGTCAGGGCATTACGACATTTGTGCGCGAGCATTTGCGATCTCGCGGCGGATCACCACGAGCGGTCTGAATCCACTTCATGCCCGTCAGGGCATTACGACATATACGCGGCATGATTGGCCGCATCAATGCGCAATGTCTGAATCCACTTCATGCCCGTCAGGGCATTACGACCGGCGACTCTGCTCCGCCTCCAGGCGCAGGATGTGAAAAGCCTCCGTCTGAATCCACTTCATGCCCGTCAGGGCATTACGACCCCAGCGTGGCGTACCGCCCCAGGGGGCCGAGGTCCTCGGCGCGTCTGAATCCACTTCATGCCCGTCAGGGCATTACGACCGCCCGACGTGGGCGTAACCCGCTACGATTTCCTGGGTTTGGGTCTGAATCCACTTCATGCCCGTCAGGGCATTACGACAAAAAAGCGTCAAGGCGGGCGAGGCCACCGCAGGCCAGCGGGTCTGAATCCACTTCATGCCCGTCAGGGCATTACGACGATCAGCGATTTGCATCGCCCCATGTTCGTCTGTTGGATCGACAGTCTGAATCCACTTCATGCCCGTCAGGGCATTACGTCCCAGCCAAATGAGTGACTTCGCTTGAAAGGCATTCACGCGCCGTCGAGTTCTGTTGTGAGGAGGGTCTAATGATTGAGGTACTGTGCGGTTTATCAGTGTTGGTTCTTGTCATTCCGCTTATATGGATTGCGGCGTATGCGGGGGCAGCCGAAGCCGAGGGCGACGGCTGGTGGAACCAGGAGGTCGGCGACACCGGGTGGACCAATGGCGACTTCATCTGCGCGGACGAGCTGTTCGACGAGTAAGCGGTGCGCGTCTGTTTCGTGCGCGCCGGGGTATGGCAGCCGGGGGCTGTTAAGCGGCAAAACCGATCAGTCTGTTCCTGAAAACGCAAAAACGCCGGGTGAGAGTGCCCGGCGTTGAGTTTGCAGGGATATGCTTGCCGATCTACTCCTCGGACGGCAACGTAGCATCTACACGCCACTGCCGCCACCCCAACCCCCACGCCGCGAACAGCAGCACCGCCGGATACAC
>CAZSIC010000156.1:0-6051 GCA_964606845.1 uncultured Bacteroidales bacterium | reverse complement strand
ATCTGCTATAGACCCTGGGCATTTTTGCTGCTCCCGGACACATTTTTGGCGATAACGGCCAAAAATATATACGTTTTTCGATCTGTGCAAATCAAAAAACCCTTAAACAAGCTATTAAACGTGTTAAAGAATTAAAAAATAAAATGTTATGCGAATAAGTATTATTGGATTGGGTTTAATTGGTGGTTCAATGGCTATTGACCTCAGAAAACGTGGCTTTGCCAAAGAAATTATTGGAGTAGATACCAGCAAACTACATTTGAATACAGCGTTAAATATTGGTATTATTGACCGGGCTTGTGAAATTGATGAAGCAATTGATAATGCTGACCTTATTATTCTTGCAATACCAGCCAATGAAACCATAAAATTATTACCCAAAATACTCGACAGCGTTAATCATCAGATTGTAACCGATGCCTGTTCTGTTAAAGGAACAATTTGCGAACGAGTAAAGTATCATCATAAGCGGGAAAATTTCGTAGCCTCACATCCTATGGCCGGTACCGAAAATTCAGGTCCCTGGGCTGCCCAATCGGGATTATTCGACGGAAAGGCCATCATTTTCTGTGATGCTGAAGACAGCAGCGAACAAGCTTTATCAACCATAAAAAAAATGTACGAATACCTGAATATGCGACCATTGTATATGAATGCATATAATCATGATGTACATGTAGCTTATGTTTCACACATTTCACATATCAGCTCTTTTGCTTTGGCTTTAACAGTTTTAGATAAAGAGAAGAATGAAAAAAATGTTTTCAACCTGGCAAGTGGTGGATTCGATTCGACAGTGCGCCTTGCAAAAAGCTCTGCAGATATGTGGACTACCATCTTTGAAAATAATGCAGAAAATGTAATTTCTGTATTAGATACCTACATTGATAAACTGAATGATTTTAAAACTGCTATCAACGAAAGTAATACTAACAAAATTAACAATTTGATTAATAAAGCAAACCACATAAAAAAGATTTTATGATTATGGAATCAACAATAAAAATTAAGAAAATAAATGAATGGGATATTCGCAACCATGAGAAACCCATCATTATATCAGGACCTTGCAGTGCTGAAACAGAAGAACAGGTTATGCAAACAGCAAGAAAATTAAGAGATAATGGCGTAACAATTTTTAGAGCAGGTATATGGAAGCCAAGAACCCGCCCAAATTCATTCGAAGGAGTTGGATCTCCCGGGCTGGAATGGCTTAAACAGGTTAAAGCAGAAACAGGAATGCTTATTTCTACCGAAGTAGCCAATGTAAAACATGTTTATGAATCGTTAAAATCGGGAATTGATATCTTATGGATTGGTGCAAGAACAACAGCTAACCCCTTTGCTATTCAGGAAATTGCCGATGCCCTCAAAGGACTAAATATTCCAATTTTGATAAAAAATCCTGTAAATCCGGATGTTGAATTATGGCTTGGAGCAATAGAACGTTTTTTTAATGCAGGAATTACAAATATTGGAGCCATTCATCGTGGTTTTTCCAGCTTTGAAAAAAGTATTTACCGGAATATACCCCAATGGCAAATTCCTATTGAGTTAAAAACCAGAGTTCCTGATATCCCATTAATTTGTGATCCAAGTCACATTGCAGGAAGAAGATCTTTGCTAAAAGAAATCTCTCAAAAAGCGATGGATCTGAATTTTGATGGATTAATGATTGAATCGCATATTGAGCCTGATAACGCATGGAGCGATGCTAAACAGCAAATTACGCCGGAAGTTTTAAAGGATCTTTTAAATGATTTAATATACAGACAAGAAGTACCCAAAGGGATATCTTATGAAACGCTTGATGATTTGCGCTTTAGAATTGACCAGTGCGATGATGAAATTCTGAAAATATTGGAAAAAAGAATGAAACTGGTACATTCCATTGGTTTGTATAAAAAAGATAATAACATGACCATTTTGCAGCCCAGCCGATGGGATAAAATTTTAAAAAGCAATGTTGATAAAGGTTCACAAAGAAATCTAAAGTCTGACTTTGTAACCAAAATCTTTAAAACAATCCATCAGGAATCAATCAATGAGCAAACAAAAATTATGAATTATAAAGCTGAGATTAAGGGTAAAGATAAGGCTGAGGCTGAGGATAAGGCTGAGGCTGAGGATAAGGCTGAGGATAAGGCTGAGGCTGAGGCTGAGGATAAGGCTGAGGCTGAGGCTGAGGATAAGGCTGAGGATAAGGTTTAGAATAAGTTATAATTTTTTATTCCAAAAAATTATTTCAATCTTAACTCATACAAATCGGTACGTCTGTCGCGCATGTTTTTAACGCTTCCGTAACGGTTTAATTCAGCAATTAAGTCCAAATCTACATCAACTACCAAAATCATTTCGGTATTAGGTGTAGTTTCTGCTTTTATACCATTTATTGGGAATGAAAAATCGCAAGGTGTAAAAACACCAGATTGAGCATATTGAATATCCATATTATGGACTTTAGGCAAGTTTCCAACAGCTCCTGCAATAGCTACATAACATTCATTTTCAATGGCTCTTGCTTGTGCACAACTTCGAACCCTTGAGTATCCATTTTGTGTATCTGTTAAGAAAGGTACAAATAATATTTTCATCCCTTCTTGTGCGAGTATTCGCGATAGCTCCGGGAATTCAACATCATAACAAATAAGTACACCAACAGGGCCACAATCAGTTTCAAAAACTTCAATTTTTTTACCACCCTTAACGCCCCAATATTTCATTTCATCAGGAGTTACATGTATCTTTTCATATTGTTCATACGTACCATTACGACGAACTAAGTAACCAATATTATACAACGTATCATCAATTACATAAGGCATACTTCCGGTAATGATATTCACATTATAACTAATGGCAAGTTTTAAAAACCGTTCTAACATCTCATCGGTATAAGTTGCCAGCTCACGGATGGCTTCGGGTTCAGATAAGTGATTGTACTTAGCCATTAAAGGAGCATTAAAAAATTCAGGAAACAATGCAAAATCGCTTTTATAGCCCGAAACAGCATCGACAAAAAATTCAACTTGTTCAAAAAGCTCATCAACCGTTTTGTATTGACGCATTTGCCATTGAATCAAACCCAGTCGGACAACAGATTTTTGAGTAGATAGTTTCTTTGTTTTCTTTGTATAATAAATATTATCCCACTCGAGCAAAACAGCATAGTTTTTTGATTCTTCATCATCAGGCATATAATCTGTAAGAATCTTTTTAGCATGGAAATCGTTGGCTAACTGAAATGTTAATGTTGGATCAAATATCTCTTTTAATTTGACTTTTTGAATATATTCTTTGGGCGAAAGCTCCTTTTCATATTTATGATAATATGGGATACGCCCGCCAAAAACAACTGCCTTTAAATTAAATTGCTCGCATAATTCTTTCCGGGCATCGTATAATCTTCGCCCTAAGCGCAACCCACGGAACTCAGGTTTAATAAATACTTCAATTCCATAAAGTACATCACCTTTAGGATTATGAGTATTAAAGGTATAATTTCCGGTTATTTCTTTATACGTATGTTCATCTCCAAAATAGTCATATTTAATGATTATAGAGAGAGCACTGCCAACAACCACACCATTAACAACAATAGCAATTTGTCCTTCAGGAAAAACTTCAAGTAATTTTTGTAAGTGAGATTCCTTCAAATATACCCCCGGCCAATTGGGATAAGCCTCATTCATTGATGATGTTAACTCCTGGTAATCAGAAATTTTAAGATATCTTATTTCAATGGATTCAATTTCTTGCACTGATATTTTTTATTTAAAAATACATAATTTAATGTTAAAACTGAATGGGAAAGAAACAAATTTATTAACCCTAAAAAAATAAAAACAAAAATTATTTATATGAGTTTTTGCTTTACTATAAACCAGGGATTTAAAAGTTCTTTTTTATTGTATATCAGCGGTGTTTTTTCATCTTTCTCTATAATTTCACAACCTGCATATAATGCAATCGCGTGTCCTGCAGCCGTATCCCACTCCATTGTTGGAGCAAACCTGGGATAAATATCTGCTCTGCCTTCGGCTACCATTACAATTTTTAAAGAGCTACCTTTGGAGATAAACTCAATATCACCATATTGTTTTTTCAACTTATCAATAAATTTTTCCGTTTCTTCATTCATATGCGAGCGGCTTCCAACCACCGTATATTTATCTTTTTTACTAAATACAGGAAGTCTTTGGGATAAATTGATCAATTTATTCAAATTGATATCATCAATATCTAAATTAAATACTGAAGTTTTATAAGCACCAACATCTTTTAAAGCAAAATATAAATCATTAAGGCAAGGAGCATAAACTACTCCACCCACAGGCACTCCATGATAGATAAGTGCAATATTAACCGTAAACTCTCCATTTCTTTTGATAAATTCTTTTGTTCCGTCAAGAGGGTCAACCAACCAGTAATATTCCCATTTCGACCTTTCTTCAAAAGCAATATCTTTACCCTCTTCGCTAAGAATTGGTATATTTGTTGATTCAAGCATATCAACAATTATTTCATGTGCACGTTTATCGGCAAGGGTAAGTGGAGAATCGTCTGATTTTAACTTTATACCAAAATCTTTTGAATTGTAAACTTCAAGAATTTCTTTTCCTGCCTTAAAAGCAGCTTTTACAGCGATAGTAATAAATTCATCTTTCTTCATAAAAATCAAACATTAAAAGTAAACCAAATGTAAAATAAAAACCGTAACTACCATATAAATCATCGTTAAAGGAAATCCAACCCTGAAAAAATCTTTAAACGAATATCCACCGGGTCCATAAACCATTAAGTTGGTTTGATATCCGTGCGGAGTGATAAAATTTGCAGCAGCAGCAAAAGAAACAACCAAAACAAAAGGTATAGGATTTAATTCAAGATTTGAAGCCATGGTAAGGGATATAGGGAATATTATTGCTACGGCCGCAATATTTGTAATATATGCAGCAAGAAAAGCAGTAATTAAATAAATTCCAAAAAGTAATCCAACCTTGCCAAGCGGTAGAAAAATGTTAATGATAAAACCCGCAATTAACTCAGCTGCATTAGATTTTATCATTGCAGTGCCTAATGCAAGAGCCATCACAATAATTAATGCCAAATTATAATCAATAGCTTTGGAAAGTTCTTTTGGATGTGCAATTTTCATGGAAAATAAGACCATAAGTAACACGATTAATCCCATAAAAAGAGAAACAACTTTAAAGGCAGCAAGAAAAATAACGGCTACAATACCTCCAAGTAAGGTCCATGTTTTATATGCTTCAAGCTTTTTAAAGTCTTTAACTTTAGAAATAAAATAAAAATCCTGGGTATGATTCGAACGACTAACAAAATCAGCACCGGTAAAAAGTAAAAGAACATCGCCTGGATTAATGACAATATCACCTATTTTACCTGAAATTCTTTCTCCGTTACGATGAACAGCAATTACAGCTGCATCATATTTAGCCCTGAATCGAATTTCTTTAACGGTTTTATTAATCATTGATGAATTATGCGAAATAACAATTTCCACTACTTCGGTTTGTTTTTTCTTATATAACATACCAACAGATGGCAACCTTAAACCGATATCGGAATTAATCATTTCGGCAATTGTTTCCGTATCACCAGCAAATATTAGAAGATCATCTTGTTGTAAAATAATATTAGGTTTAACGGAGGCAATTTTAAACGACTTTCGAATGATTTCAACTAAAAATAAACCTTTCAAGTTTCTTAATCCAGCTTCTTCGATGGTTTTTCCTATAAGTTTTGAGTTTTTACGAATTTCTGCTTCAACTAAATATTCCCGTGTATTTTTAGAAAAATCATCAACAATGTCTTGTTTTGAAGGAAGTAGTTTTTCACCAAAAAATAACAGGTACAAAAAACCTATAATAATCATTGGTACACCAACATAAGCAAAATCAAAAATATTTAATGATTTCAATTCAGGAATTATCTTTTGATCAACCACCAAACCATTTACAATTAGGTTGGTTGATGTACCGATTAATGTTGCACAACCACCCAAAATTGCTGCATATGATAAAGGCA
>CAZSIC010000155.1:0-6118 GCA_964606845.1 uncultured Bacteroidales bacterium | reverse complement strand
CGGGAAAAATAAAGATTAGCTTCGCTGAGCTCATTGCTTACGCAATTTCGGTTGCTTCGCTGCGCTCGCAATGACACTGGAGTGAGAGGGGGCTCGCGATGACACTAGAGTAAAGTAAGAAAGACTCGGTGTGTCTCAAAGACGCGCAGAGTCTTATCTGAGCTTATTCAAAAAATATTTAACTATGTTTTTCGTATTTTGCAAAACCAGCTCTTTAGCCCAAAGAGCAGTATTATCCGTCCAACGCTGCGGATGAAAAGTAAGCATAATTTTATCCGGCATTTCGACTTCGCTCAATGCCCCCTTTTTACGGAATGCATTGATAATATCTTTTGTTGAACGAAACACCAACTCCTGCTCCTTCCACTGCTCCTGCTGCAGCACTTTATTGCGTACACTTACTTTCCAGCCATCCCAGCGGCAGCCGGTATCGGTAAGGTAAAAAACTTCATCGAAGTTGATATCAAAATAAGGCTCGCCAATAATGCCATAATCGCGGTAGTTGTAATGCTTCCATAAATCTGTGCTGTTCCATTTACTGCGCGGACTACCATGCATGCAAATGGTTTTTACAGGGTAGAGTTTTCGGAATTCTGCCAAATGCTTTTCAAATAATTTTATTGCTACATCTGCTATCGCCTTTTCTACTTTTATCTTTTATCTTGAAATTTTGTGCAGCAAAATCTACATCTTCGGAGTGGTAACCGATTACATGGCCCAGGTTGGCAATTTGGCCGATGATTTCAGAATGAAAACCTGCCCGTCCGGATTTCCAGCCGTGGCTGGCAGGCGGGCTTTGGGGAACTATTCTGAAAAAATAAGTTCCTTTTATGCCCAACTCATGCTGTATTTGCGCAAAGGGCAGGGAATTTTGGGGTAACAAGTCTACATCGTGGCGGAGGATGATGGTTTTTGCTTTTGGCGACTGCAGAAACTCTGCAAAGGTCTGAAAAACAAAACCCTGGTTTTGCAGGGCTGTTAGTAATTGGCGTTATGTTTTGAGGGTGAAGTCCATGAATTAACTGATTTTTTCCTTTAAAAATTTTTGAAAATCGTTTTTGCCTATTATATCTGTATCAGAAACAGAAGGCAGGCTCTCACCAGTGTATATCAGTAACTTTTGTATTAAGTTAGACTGTGGAAAATATTTAAAATTTTTGAGAAAGTCTTTATTAAATGTTTCACCACCTTTAATTTCCAGAGCCAATAATTTTTGATTGTTTAGCTCAATAATACAATCTATTTCAGTGCCATTACTTTCTCTCCAGTAATAAATGGAGGGTTTTATACCGGTATGATGTTGTGTTTTTATAATTTCACTGATAATAAAATTTTCGAATAATGCTCCATATAGATAATGATTTCTTATCATGCCAGCATTCTGAATATTCAACAATGAACAAACTAAGCCGGTATCATAAAAATAGATTTTGGGAGATTTAATAAGTCTTTTATTGAAGTTTTTATAAAAAGGCTGAACCTGATACAAAATAAAGCTGGACTCCAGCAATGAAAGCCAAGATTTTACTGTGTTAACAGTAACTCCGGTATCATTAGCCAAAGAAGTAAGATTTAGTATTTGACCAATTCTGCCGGCACATAATCCAATAAAACGCGTGAAAGTATTTAGATTTTCAATGGCTTTTAAGGACCGAATATCTCTTTCAATGGAGGTTTGAATATAAGAGGGATAATATTCTGTTGGTTCTATTGCTGCATCATGAAGGCGCGGATAGAATCCTTTAAAAATGATGTCGTTTAAAGACCGGTATTTGACAGATAATTCATTCAGACCAAAGGGCAGTAAATGACTTACATGAGTTCTTCCTGCCAGAGACTGAGAAATACGATCGTTTAGTAAAAAGCTCTGCGAGCCTGATAATATATATTGTCCGGGTGTACCTTTTTCATCAGAAACTACTTGTATATAGCTAAACAGTTCCGGAATATTTTGTGCTTCATCAAAGATAACTTTAGGACCTTGGGAATTTAAAAAGCCCATAGGATCATTAAGGATTAGGTCTCGATGATCTATTCTTTCTAAATTGTAATATTTGTAGTCGCTGAATTCATTTCTTAAAAGGGTTGTTTTTCCTGATTGCCGGGGACCTGTTAAAGAAAGGACCGGAAACTTTTTCAAACGGTCTTTTAATACGGAAGTTATATGACGAGTAATCATTTTTATGTTGATTTGTAATACCGATGCAAATTTACATACATTTTAAGATAAAAACAAATTGCTAAGCGCAATTATTACGGATTAAAAACGAGGGTTTCGATCCAAACAAAACCCACGCTGGTAAAATTTTTAACCTGCAAGTCTCGGTGTGACATAAAGACACGCCGAGACTTGCCTTTACTATTAAAATAATTCAACGGGGTTAATTTTCAAAAAGTCGCTCCATGATAAGGACTTATTATCAATAAAATAAATTTTATGAGGGTTAAATTTCTTTTTAAAAGCATCCATTCCTTTTTTGTTTTTGGCAAAGCCACTTTTTACTTCAATGGCAATAATTTTTCCGTGTCTTTCGAGAATAAAATCAACTTCATCATTTCTGTCTCTCCAGTAATAAACAGCATAATGCTCTCTTAAGGCCTGGTTTACAAGATGCATTCCAACTGTTGACTCAACAATTCGTCCCCATTCAACTGGATTTATCAGCATTTCAGTAAAGTTGTTCGTTTGTTGTGCACTTAACAGCGCATTGTTATGTACCTGAAATTTTGGACTGCTCGAGCGTTTACGTATGGTAGTATGGGCATATTTTTCTAATCCACCTAATAAACCTGCAGTTTCTAAAAGACTAAGATAATGCGACAGGGTAGTTGTGTTACCTGCATCCTGAAGTTGCCCCTGCATTTTAGTAAATGATACGATTTGTCCTGAATACATACATCCCAGCTCAAATAGATTTTTAAGTAATGCAGGCTTATCTATTCGGGTTAACATAAGAATATCTTTAGAGATGCTCGTCTCAATTAAAGAATCGCGAATGTATTTTTTCCATCGGTCTTCATCATTGATTAATGGTGCACTGCCGGGATATCCACCAAACCAGGCGTATGTATCAAAATCCCAGCCAAAAGCATTTTCCATTTCGGAGAATGTCCAGTGTGTAAGGTAAATGGCCTCAAAACGGCCGGCCAGTGATTCAGTTAAACCTTGTTGTAGCAAGAGGCGTGAAGAACCCAGAATAATTACTTTTATGGCTACCTTATTCAACGAATCTTCGTCCCAAAGTTTTTTAACTATTTCGCTCCAGTTTGAAATTTTTTGAATTTCGTCAATAATTAGTAAAAATTCATTTGAAGCCTGTGTTTTCAATTGAAGCCGGGCAGTTACCCAGATTTGTTCCAACCAGCTTGAATTACCTGCTGCAATAGCATCGGCAGATTCGAATAAGCCGGGAAGTGAAATTTGATTAAAAAGCTGATTCACCATGGTTGTTTTTCCAACCTGGCGTGGCCCCATTACCACCTGAATAAACTTTCGTGGTTCGTTTATTCTTTTTTTAAGAACTTGTAATTCTGATCTTTCAAACATGGCCTTACAATTTACTCAATAAGATGAGTAAATTTACTCAATAAATTAATTAAATCAAAATAGTAATGGTAATGAAGAAAGAGACAAAAAGAATAATGCATTTTGCCGGCAATGATTTGACGCATATTTTAAATCGCATTTTCAAATTGCACAAAAAAACGAGAAAAATATGGAATTCAACTCCACAAATCACTTCAATTTTTATATAAACATACTATGCAATCCCTAACTATAGATGGAACACTAATCTGACAGATTCGCCCCGCGAAACGCGTATAATCACAGATTTTAAATACTCATAGTCGATAGTCCACGGACGACAGTAAATTTGTAGAATTGATAAATTGTTAAACTGTTGGGTTGATAAGGTTTTTAATATTTTATAGCCCAACTTCCAATCGTCTGCCGATTTTTCTGCCGCAGGCATGAAAAGGCATGAGGAGTTCGGAGGACACTGCCTAATCGGCAGGCAAGCTAGGAACGTTGCGGGAAGGAAGAAGACAAATTGTTTTATTCCATAGTTAATGGTCCAAAGTCGACAGTTAATATCTTGCTTGTTGCAGGGATTAAAAATGTAGGCTATCCGTCTGGCCGATTTAAACTGGGCTGACGGGTTACGCTAAGATTGTCTATCCGAAGTATACATGGAACGCTGATTTGACAGATTCGCTGCGCGAAACGCGGATTAAAACTGATTTTAAGTAAGTGAGGAAAGGAATAACCTGCAAGTCTTGGTGTGACTTGAAGTCATGCTGAGACTGAATCAAGAGTCGTTCCGAATGCTTAAGGTTATCGAATGGCAGGGGAGAATAGCAATAGGTTACTATGGCACTATTTTGACTCTCGATGACACATGAGAGAAAAAACGTTTAGTACTGGCGATGACACAAAATTAAGGGAAGAAAATGGCGCCGTTTTAAATAAATATTAATGAGTGTCTTTGCGAGGAGGTACGACGAATGCTGACGATAAATGTCAGCATAAAGCTAATCTTTAAATGGTACCCTGAAAATAAAAGATCGCGTCGCTGCGCTCGCGATGACAAGTGAAAGGGAAAAAAGATTAGCTTCGCTGAGCTCATTGCTTACGCAATTTCGGTTGCTTCTTCGTTCCTGAAAAGGAACTCATCGCAATGACGTAGGAAGAAAAGCCTTGTTTGATAAGGGCATGCAATAAAACTTTGTATGTTTTTAAGGTAAAGTCCATTATTTGTCCATTAAAAAAGTTTCCATATTATCGGGAGAAATGGTATTAAAGTTTTTTACGGAATAAGCTTTTGAAAATGTTTTGGATAAAACCCCTTTTTTGTTTGGGTTCCACTTAAATTCGAAAGCTGAAAGTTCAGAATTTTTATCTTCTATATAATCTATTTCTTGTTGTTGAGTTGTTCTCCAAAAATAGTTAATTACATCAATATCCCTGTTACTGTTAAATTTTATCCTCTCGCTAATGATATAGTTTTCCCATAATGGTCCTCTGTCTGTACGCGAATTTAAAGGAAGAAAATTACCTAATATGGCATTACGAATACCATTATCATAAAAGTATATTTTTTTGCCTTTTTTTATTTCGTTACGCACATTTTTGTTTAAAGCCGGTAAGCGAAAAATTATAAATGCTTTTTCTAACAAATCGATATATTTTTCTACAGTACCTCTATCGGACCCAACTAAATTAGCTAATTCAGTATATGATACTTCATTCCCAATTTGTAATGCCAGTGCTTTTAATATTTTCTCCAGCAGTACCGGTTTTTGTATTTTTTCCAGCATTAATAAATCTTTATATAAATAACTGGATGCTAAAGATTTTAAAAGTTTATTTTCTATACCCTGATTTAATATAATATCGGGATATGAACCAAAAACCATACGATGCTCAGCCAGTCTTTTTTCGTTAAGAAAACCATGATAGTTAACCATTTCATTAAACGAAACAGGAAATAAATTGAATTCTAATTTTCGGCCGGTTAAAGGCTCTTGTATTTTATTTGCCAGTTCGAAGGCTGACGAACCTGTTGCAATAAGTTGAATATCAGGAAAATTATCGTGTAATATTTTTAGTGCAAGCCCTGTTTCGGGAATACGTTGAGCTTCGTCCAATACTACAATTTTATGTTGTGCTATAACAGGTTTGAGTTTGGTACTACTTACCTGAGTGAAAATATCCCGTACATCGGCATCATCTCCATTTAAAAACAAGGTGTGATCTTGATATTCCTTTACTAATGAATGCACAAGAGTTGTTTTTCCTACCTGCCGGGCTCCATAAATAAGTATGGTTTTCTTTTTAAAAAGGTAGTTTTGAATAACATGTTCCAGCTCTCTTATAATCATAACGAAAAATTTAATACAAAAATAACGGTATGTAGATTTTTTTGCATAATGCGTTTTCTTGATTTTCTGAGTATGCACAAAAAGATATAATCAAACAAATATATAAAAATAAGAAATAAATCGCAAATAAACATAATAATATGCGATTGCAAGTGTCAATACAAAAAATAACAAGTGTCTTTGCGAGGAGGTACGACGAATGCTGACGATAAATGTCAGCATAAAGCTAATCTTT
>CAZSIC010000154.1:0-6136 GCA_964606845.1 uncultured Bacteroidales bacterium | reverse complement strand
GAAAAATATAACATTCAAATATTAAGTAGTTTAACCAAAATATATTCGTGTGAAACGTGAAATTTATAGTACAAAACGCAAAGCCCTTTTACTTAACTTAGATTCGAGCATTTATGGTTCTGTGGCAGAAATTGGAGGAGGGCAGGAGGTAGCCAGGACATTTTTTCAGGCAGGAGGAGCCTCAGGAACCATTGCTAAAACGATTTCTGCATACGACAAAACTTTTAGCGACCATCTTTACAATAAAGGTGAAAGCGGGAGGTATGTAAGCCTTAACCGGCTTGAAAAAATGCTTGATGAGGAGTATAGTGAGCTTAAAACCATTCTTGGGGAAAAACGCGAATCTCGAGTTCGTTTTTTTTCTTTTGCCAATACGGTTGAAACATTAAATTACCAGAAAACCAATCAGGGACATGGTTGGCTTGGTGTAAAATTTGAATTATCCGGTCCGGGAAAACCCAATGAAGTCGTAATTCATGTTCGGTTGCTGGAGAATGATGCTGTTCTTCAGCAATATACGCTAGGTACTTTAGGGGTAAACCTTATTTTTGCTTGTTATCATTATGCAGATAAACCTAATGTTTTTTTACAGTCACTTTTGGACAATCTGGACACTGACCGTGTTGAAATAACTATGGCCCGAATGACAGGGCCAGATTTATCATACGTTGATAATCGATTGCTTTGTGTGCAGCTGGTTAAAAACAGAATGACACCTGCAGTGATGTTCGACAGATATGGTGACGTTCATCAACCAGGTGATTTTTTATATAAAAAAAATGCTTTAGTATTACGAGGCCGTTTTCGCCCAATAACTTATGTGGGATTTGACATTTTAAAAACTTCATATGCATTGTTTAAAGAGGATAAAAATTTCTCTCCGGATAATACGCTTCAAATTTGTGAAATCACATTAAACAACCTTTTAGAAGAAGGTGAAATTAATGAACGTGATTTTCTGGACAGGGTTGACTTGCTGAATGGTATGGGACAGAATGTTTTAGTGTCCAGTTTTAAAGAGTTTTATAAGCTGGTGGATTATTTTAGCCGGTTTAAAATTTATAATTTACGTGTTATTCTTGGTGTTCCCACCTTTAAAAAAGTGTTGGAGAAAAAATATTATACCCATCTGCGGGGAGGAATTTTAGAGGCCATGGGGCGAATGTTTCCCGAAAATACCCGGTTCTACATTTATCCTGCTTTAGATCGGGCGACTGAAAAGATTCTTTTGGTTGATGATGTAGAGATGGAACCTGATGTTAAGCATATTTTTAATTACCTGGTTGATAACCGTAAAATACGAAATCTTCGGAAGGCAAAAACCAAGTGGTTGCCTATCGATCCGCGTGAAGTGCTTCGGCTGATCGAAGCCCGGGATGATTGCTGGGAGCAAATGGTGCCCAAATATGTTTCCAAACAAATCAAAACAAAAAAAATATTTGGTTATAAAGGATAAAACCTAAAATTGTTTATTCTTATATTTAACGTTTCCAAGTCTTTTGGATGCCTGTCTGCCTAGGTAGATTGGAAAGTTAAAGAGATTAGACTTGACTTGGAATCATCTGATCTAAGGAATATCTTCCAATGTCAGGGAATAGGCATTTTAAATTAATCTCGCAACTTTTCTTCCCTGGTCCATTCTACCTCTCTTCCAAGTAAGGAAAAGCCGATAAAGCCTTTAACGTGTAATGTATTATAATCATTGTCATCGAACCACATAAAACATTTGTAGGTCTTGCCGTTTTTAGGATCGTAAATGGTTCCGTCTACCCATTCTTCATCTTTAGCATTGTATGTAAAACCCTTTAAAATTTGCAGTCCTAATATGGGCCTTTTTTGATTTTGAGGGTTTGGGTTTTCATTATCAAGTATAGGTGTACCATCGTCTTCATTAGGTTCTTCGAGCCAACGGATATCGCCGTAGTATTTGCCATTTTTGGCTTTAAATATTTTTACCTGCGAATCGCCATCCTGGGTTAACCAGTAACCTAAGATTTTATCTGCATTCTGGGCAATTATGTCTTGTGTAATAAAAAATGTCGCTAAAAGCGCTATTAAAAAAACTCCTGATCTCATGTTTTATAAGTTTTTAGTTTGTAAGTGGAAAGATAAAAAAAGTTTTTAATTTGTTCCCGATAAAATAAGAAAAACATCAGGTTTCTATTTGGCAACCCAAATAATCAGTCAAAAAAATAATCATCTAAACTCCAAGAGCAGGCAGTAACAAGTTCGTTTTCGTTAAAAGCCTGTTGGTTGAATTTTTTTATTTTTTCCATGATTTGCTTTGCTTGATCGTCGTTATTAAATTGCATAAAGATTGAGGAGTTATATCCTGGCCAAACAGCCGTATTAAATTTTGGTACGCCTTTTACAGGTTTTGCAATTACCTGCTCAATTATCTGGTAATCTTTAATATTATTTTCTTCGAGCATTTTTAAAAAAAGCTCGCTCACACTTACATTAAATGTAACATAGACCATCTTCATAATACAATCGTTTTAATCGTTATCTTTTTTATGAAATACGCTATAAATTGTTGGGACAATAATAAGTGTAATCACAGTGGATACTAATAAACCACCAATAATAGTAACGCCCAGCGGAGAATACATCTCACGGCCCATTCCTTTAGTCAATGCCATTGGGAGCATTCCGAGCATTGTGGTAAACGATGTCATTAGTACCGGCCGCATACGCGATCGGCCTCCTTCTAAAACTGCTTCAGTAAGTTCATAACCACGTTTTCTTAGTAGATTGGTATAATCAACCAAAACAATACCATTATTTACTACAATACCCATAAGCATAATAACACCAATAAACGTGGTAACGCTGAGTGTTAATCCGGTAATGTAAAATGCCAGAATAATCCCGACAATCGTAAATGGCAATGAGAACATAATAATAAAAGGGTCTTTAAAAGATTCGAACTGGGCTGCCATAACCATATAAACCAATAAAATTCCAATAATCAAAATCAGATATAAATCCTGAAACGATTCGCTTTGTTCAGTTAACTGTCCGGATAAATTAATATCTACACTAGCAGGTATATCTGTACTTTCTATTATTTTATTTACTTTTTCGGCTCCTTCGCCCAATGATATACCCGATAAATTTGCCATTACTTTAATGATTCGTTGTTGTGCTTTATGATTTATCGCCAATGGCCCTGTTCCTGTTTTAATTTCGGCTACCGCCGATAATGGAATATTTTCTCCCATTAAGTTGGTAAGTGTAATTTCTGATATTGATTCAATTTTATTTCTGTGTTCTGTTGCATAGCGGATATTTATTTCATAATCTTCGCCTTTTTCAGTAAAGTTGCCTGCTGTAGAACCATATATACTCTGACGAACCTGAAGAGCGATCATCGCCGTATTTAACCCCATGGCCGATGCTTTTTCTTTATTTATATGGATTTGTAATTCCAATTTCCCCTTATCAATGGTTGTTTGTAAGTCGGTTAGCCCATTTACATCAGACATCTTATCATATATGTTTTGGGCAATTTGGTTTATTTCATCGAAGTTATCACCGGTTATTTCCACTTCAATAGGTTTTACATTTCCGGTAATTACTTCAGAGATGATACTCCCTGCGGTAACATGAAATTTGTCAATTTCGGGTATTTCTGCAATTCTTTTACGCAGAACTTCACCAATTTCTTTGGCCGACCGATCTCTCTCATCAGGTAAAACCAGGTGTGCCAATACCGTAGAAACATTTTTCCCTTCAGTAAACCCTACCGATGACAGTGTTCCTTTTTCTGTTTGTCCGGTAATGGACGCTAATGAGCCGGGAACAATTTCCGGAACCTCTTCTTTAAAAATATCCAATACTTTTTGCGCCACACGGTCTGTTTCTTCTGCGCTGGTACCTACTTCGGTTTCTATAACTACAATCACATCACCGGCATCAAATTCAGGGATATAATCTGAACCTAGCCTTTTTCCTAAAATTAAGACCAAAACAAATATTATAACGGCAGAACTTAAAACAACTAATTTATGGTGAATAGCCCAGTCAAGGGACTGTTTATAAAATTTTTCGAGCTTTAGAAACAATGATTCGCTCCAAAGAAACAGTTTTGTTCTTTTTTTGGGTTTGGCTCCTTTTTTTAGTCCTTTCATTAATTGTGAAGAAACCATCGGTGTTAGCGAAAGTGAAGTGATAAGCGACGCCACCATTGTTACTGATGTAATAATGGCCAGTTGTTTAAATAATAGCCCAACAACGCCTCCTACAAAAATCATGGGGATAAAGACCATAAGTGTTGTAGCCGTAGAGGCTGTAATAGCCATTCCCATTTCGCTGGCACCAAATATAGATGCTTGTTTGGGTTTCGATCCCTGTTCAATATGTTGTGTGATATTTTCCAGCACAACAATGGCATTATCAACGACCATTCCCAGCGCGATAACAATTGCCATTAAAGAAAATATGTTAATCGTATATTCAATCACAAACATTACAATAAATGCAACGATAAGAGAAAAAGGAATGGTAAGAAATACGATAAAACTAGATTTCCATTCGCGAAGAAAAATAAAAACAATAATGACAACAAATAAAAGTGCCCACCAAAGGGTCTGTGTTAGGTTTTTGATGGACTGTACAATTAACTCATCGGTATTAATAATTTCAAAAACTTCCATGTCGGGTGGCAGGTCTTTTCGTATTTCTTTCATCTTTGAACGAATACCATTCGCCACCTCGAGCGTATTAACTCCCGATTGCTTTTGGATCATTAAGGCCACTCCCAGACCGTTTTTTGATCGGGCGATTTCATCTTTGTCTTTGTACCCATCTTGAATGGTTGCTACATCTTTTAGCCTGATAATACGGTTGTTGAAATTAATAAGTGCAATATTTTCTATTTGATCAATATGGTCAAATTTCCCGGGTACTTTTATCGCAAAATCATTAATTCCTACCTCAATATTCCCTCCAGGAATATTAATATTTTCAGCTTTTAATATGGTTGCTATCTGGCTGATCGAGATGTTGTACGCTGCTAATTTCTTGGGGTCAACATTTACCTTTATCTCCCTTTGTGGCTGGCCAATATATATTACAGAGCCCACGCCATTAACTTTTTTTAGCGGACCTGCAATTTTATCCTGGATGATATTGTTAATTCCGCTGTAATTTTCTTCTGCCGTAACTCCATATACTAAAATAGGGAAAAGTGAAGAATTAACTTTATAAATAACCGGATCATTGGATTCGTCGGGAAGGTTCATTTTTTTTAGCTCAATAAGATCGCGAGCATTATTGGCTGCTTCAGTGATATCGGCACCCCAGTCGAATTGCAGTGCAATAAATGAAACATTCTCTTTCGAAGTAGATGTTATTTCCTTTAGATTTTCTGATCCGGCTAAAATCTCTTCGAGTGGACGTGTTACCTGTTGTTCTACTTCATCTGCAGAAGCTCCCGGGTAAATAGTCATTACCGTTAATGTTGGAAGCTCCATATCGGGCATAATATCGAGCGGTAAGCGCTGTAAAGAAACCAATCCGAATAATAAAATCGCAGAAAAGGCCATAAGCGTTGTTACAGGACGGTTAACTGATATTTTTGGTAGCTTCATTTTCCTTTTTTAATTTATGGATTTTAAAAGATTACTTTTTTATTTCTACTTTGGAGGCTTCGTTAAGCTTGTTCTTCCCGGCTACGGCTATGGTTATTCCTGTTTTAATGCCCGAAACAGCAACCTGGTCATTTATCGTGTATAATCTGGTTACAGCAATTCGGTGTGCCTGATTATTTTTTATCTCAAATACAAAATCGTTGCCTGTGCCTGTTTGTCGGTAAATCGCTTCAAGGGGAACAAAAATAGCATCCTGTTCTGGTAAAATCAGGTTTACTTTTGCGTACATTCCCGGTTTAATAAGATGGTCTGAGTTTTTTATTGTAATTTCAGCTTTTGCTGTTCGGGTCATGGTAGAAAGAATAGGTTCTATTTTTGTAATTTTACCCCCGTATTTTTTTTCAGGATATGCATCAAAAAAGATTTCTGCTTTTTGATTCTCTTTGATCTTTGCAATATCTTTTTCGTTAACATCAATTTCCACTTTTAAAATGTCTAGTTGCATCAGTTTTACAACACCAGAGGTCATTGAGTATCCTGCC
>CAZSIC010000153.1:0-6205 GCA_964606845.1 uncultured Bacteroidales bacterium | reverse complement strand
GTGGCCATATAACCGACGAATCAGGAGAAGAGCTGATAGGTGCCACAATTTATGTGAAAAGTCTAAAATCAGGTACAGTAACCAATGCATACGGGTTTTACTCGCTCTCAATCCCTGAAAATACATATCAGATTATCTATTCTTACATTGGATATGAACCACAGGTAAAAAAAGTTGAACTCAATCAAAACCTGAGGATTAATGTAATGCTAAAAGAACAATCAAAAACGCTTGATGAAGTAGTAATTACAGCCGAACGTAAAGATGCCAATGTTGCAAAAGCAGAAATGAGTACCATGAAAATACAGGCCAAGGAAATAAAAAAAATACCTGCTTTTATGGGTGAATTAGACGTAATCAAAGCAATTCAACTCATGCCCGGAGTCCAATCGGCCAGCGAAGGGTCTTCAGGTTTTAATGTACGTGGTGGAAGTGCCGATCAAAACCTTATCCTTCTCGACGAAGCCACCGTTTATAATGCTTCGCACCTGATGGGTTTTTTCTCCGTATTTAACAACGATGCGATTAAAGATGTTAAACTCTATAAAGGAGATATCCCTGCTGCATATGGCGGCAGATTATCTTCTCTGCTCGACATCAGAATGAAAGATGGAAATAATAAAGAATTTCATGCCAATGGAGGAATCGGCACAGTATCAAGCCGGTTAACCCTCGAAAGTCCAATTGTAAAAGATAAAGGCGCCTTCATTGTTTCAGGAAGACGTTCCTATGCTGATTTAATGCTAATGCTTTCGAGCGATGAAGAAGTACAAAAAAATCAGCTTTATTTTTATGATTTAAACCTAAAAGGAAATTATAAAATTAATGAAAAAGACCGTTTATATTTATCGTGGTATCTTGGTAGGGATGTTTTCGATTATGATGATTTATTTGGATTTAGCTGGGGCAATAAAACATTTACGTTACGCTGGAATCATCTTTTCTCTGAAAAACTATTTTCAAACTTTTCAGTTATTTTAAGCGATTATGATTATGAATTAGGCCAATCATCAGAAGAACAGGGATTTAAATGGACATCGAATTTAAATGATATAAAATTTAAAGCCGATTATACTTATTATCCAAATACACGGAATACAATCCGGTTTGGTGTATCTGGAACAATGCACCACTTTAATCCAGGACTTGCCAAAGGAGAAGGCAATCAAACCATGTACAATGAACTTAAAATGCCTGAATCTAATGCATTAGAATGGGCCGGCTATTTGTCTGACAAATGGCAACCCAATGAAAAACTTACTGTAAATATTGGCCTGCGAGGAACAATATTTCAAAATATGGGAAAATCAACCGTATACAATTTCGACGAAAATTACGAAAAAATAGATTCAACGGTTTATAGTAGCGGAGAAATATACAATACCTTCTGGGGTCTCGAGCCACGGGTTAATTTTAAATACTCTTTAAACAGACAGTCATCTATTAAAGGAAGTTATTCAAGAACAAAACAATTTATCCATCTGGCATCCAATTCAACTGCTGGTTCTCCTCTGGATATTTGGGTGCCTTCAAGCCCTAACATTAATCCGCAATTAGCAGATCAGTTTGCTTTGGGGTATTTCAGGAATTTTTATGACGATGTTTTAGAAACATCCATCGAGGCATACTATAAAAATATGGATCACCAGATAGATTTTAGAGACCATGCAGAACTATTGCTGAATCCTGAGATTGAAGGTGAATTTAGAACAGGGTATGCCTGGTCTTACGGATTAGAGTTTTTAATCCGCAAACAAACCGGGAAGTTTACTGGCTGGATAAGTTATACATTATCAAAAGCAGAACGAAAAATCCCTGAAATAAACCAGGGAAAAGTTTACCCTGCAAGTTACGATAAGCCTCATAACATAGCTATTGTAGCTAGTTACGATATTACAAAAAGAATAAATGCATCTGCAAACTGGGTTTATTCAACCGGAGCACCGGTTACATTTCCTGTTGGAAGATATGAGTATGGTAATATGATTGTTCCCATTTATTCAGACAGAAATGAATACAGATTGCCTGATTATCATCGCATGGATTTATCAGTAACTTATAAATTCGGTGTTGATAAAACCCGTGGTTTACGAAGCGAATTAAACCTGTCTGTTTATAATGTTTATAATCGCAAAAATCCATGGATGATAATTTTTTCTGAAGATGAACAAGACCCCAATGTAACTATTGCAGAAAAAGTTTACCTTTTCCCGATATTACCTTCACTAACTTATAACTTTTATTTTTAACTGTATAAATGATCGGAAAGATGAAACATAATATACTTTTAATTTTATTGAGTTTTTTGATATCAATATTTTCCTGTACCGAAAAAATTGATATTGACCTTGACAGTACTTATGAGAGAATTGTAGTTGAAGGATATTTAACCGATGAAAACAAACCTCATCAGGTTAAAATAACAAAAAGTGCTGATTATTTCTCCAATAAACCAGCCGGCCCAATAACTGGAGCAACAGTAAGTATTAACGATGGCAACACGAATTTTAATCTTACAGAAACTAATCCAGGTATTTATGAAACCGATACTATGAGTGGAGTACCAGGAAAAAATTATACGCTGAGTATTGATATTAACGGTAATAATTATACAGCTTCTGAATATATGCATATTTGCCCGCCAATAGATTCGATAGGATTAAAAAAATACAGGCTGGATTCTGAGTATATTGCTGTATTAATTTATGCTCAAGAGCCAGGAAATGAAACCAATCATTACGCCTGGCTGGCTTATAAAAACGACACCTTAGTAACTGACACTTTGCGCGAAGTTTTCTTTTCAGACGATATTTTTATAGATGGAAGTTATATTAATGGTGTTGATGTACAGTACGTTGAAGTAGGTTATGGAGATATAATTACGCTAGAAATGCTTTCAATTACCAAAGAATATTACGATTATATGTTAAAAGTAATGCTAGAAACAGACTGGAACGGAGGCCCATTTGACGGCCCGCCTGCAAATTTTTATGGGAATATTTCTAACGAAGCACTTGGTTACTTTGCGGTATACTCTATTGAAAGAAAGACAGCCATTGTTTCAGAGCCGTTAACAACAGAGTATGAATAAAAAAAATTGGGACATGAAGCCCCAATTTTTTATACTTTATTCTTTTCTTTCTTTAAACTCCTTTAATCCGGCGTCAAGAAATTCTACAAACCTGTTCACATTAAGGTCGAAACCTTTAGGTTCGGTAAGGTTTTTTCCTTCATGGTCAACCAGTACATAGTAAGGTTGACTATTAATATTGTATTTTGTAATCTGAAAATCTGCATATTTTTTACCGATTGTCTTTTTCACTTTTCCATCATATTCAGATGTAACCCACTCATCTTCGGGCAACTTAGTTCTGTCATCAACATACAGGGCAATAATTACATAATCGTTACGTAAACGCTTAAGAACTTCAGGGTCTGACCACACTTTGTTTTCCATCTCTTTACAATTGGCACATGCATGTCCTTTAAAATCTAACAACACTGGTTTATTTAACTTTCTTGCACATTCCATGCCCTGTTCATAATCAAAATAGCCTTGTAATCCATGAGGTAATTGTAAGATATCACTGTATTTTGGTGTTTCGCACAATGTTGTACTCTCTGCATCATCGCTAAAAGCCATTCCTGCCGGAAATTTATTTTCAGTAACATCAAATTGTTGAGCCGATTTTGGGGGCAACAAAGATGAAACAGCATTTAATTCAGCCCCAAACATGCCAGGCAGCAAATACATGGCAAAAGTAAATGAAACGATAGCCAAAATTAAACGAGGGACAGTAACAAAAGGCACTTCACTATCGTGCGAAAATTTAAGCTTACCTAATAAATAGAAACCAAGCAAAATAAACAACACAATCCAAATTGCCAAATAAACATCGCGGCTTAGTATATTTAAATGGTAAGACTGATCGATATTAGCAATAAATTTAAATGAAAATGCTAAAATAATAAACCCTAGCACAACTTTTACAGAATTCATCCACCCGCCTGATTTTGGTAACCCTTTTAACATTCTTGGGAATATGGCGAATAAAGTAAATGGTAAGGCAAAAGCCAAACCAAAACCAAACATTCCGATGAGCGGTTCCATAATATTACCAGCAGCAGCTTTTACAAGCAATGCTCCAACAATGGGGCCTGTACAACTGAATGAAACAATTACTAAAGTAAAGGCCATAAAGAAAGATGCCAAAAAACCGCCTTTATCAACCTGACGGTCAGCTTTATTGGCCAATCCTGTGGGCAATACAATTTCAAACAAGCCAAAAAACGAAGCTGCAAATGTAATAAACAAAGCAAAGAATATTGCATTAGGTATCCAATGGGTGCTTAAGGTTGTTGTAAAATCAGCACCTAAACTTGTTAGCGAAACTATTAAACCTATGCTGGTATATAATACTACAATAGAAATTCCAAATATTAAGGCTTTAACAATAGCGTTAAATTTTGATGATTGCCCCTGCATAAAAAACGATACAGTCATAGGAATCATAGGGAAAACACATGGAGTAAGCACACCAGCTAAACCCAAAACAAATGCAAGAAAGAAAATTCCCCACATTGAGTTTCCGGTTTCTGATGTTTTTGATTGTTCTTTAATATTTTCTTTTCCATCCTTTTCCGCTATATCAACTTGCGGTGATAAATCATCACCAGATTTAGCTTCTAAAGCATCCGTACCAGATTTTACACCTTTAACTTTTACAGAAAAATCAGGGTTGAAGTAAACACATTTATCATCCTGGCAAACCTGATACTCAATAGACCCTGTAATAGTAAAATCTTTTTCGGAAAGCACTCTGATTTTTTGAACAAAAGTAGCAGCATTGCTAAAATACTTAACTTTCATATTGAAAATTTCATCCATCACCTCTTCAGGTTCAGGACTTTCGGATGTTTTTCCAATAATTTCAAACTTATCACTTTCATCAAAATAAAAAGTAGTACGAACCGGGCCTCCAGCATCAAAATATTGAGAATAAAGATGCCAGTTCATGTCGATTTTTGCTTCGAAAATTATTTCTGTAGTATCACCACTTACATTTTTACTTTTGTAATTCCATTTTACTGGATCAACAATTTGAGCAAAAACCGTTGATGAAATAATAAAAAAAATACTTACAAATAAAGCTATACGTTTCATAACAGATGATTTGATTTTTAAAATGCCAAATTTAATCAATAAGTATTAAATATAAAATTTAATACAGCTTTTGATATGTGAATACATACATATAAAATAGTAAAAAAGATAACAATATTATGGGATAAAAGTTTTAGACTACTCTTTAATAATTTCGCCGTTTTGATCGAAAAAATGGAATTCGAAGAAGTGATAAGATGAGTTAGCCTGAACTCTAATTGGTTTTTTAAATTTAAAAAACCATTTCCATTGTTTAGATATCAATCCATTTTTTATATATCCACAAATGTAGGGATGAGCTTTAAGGGTAAGTTTTTTATAATTGGCTTCGTTAATTAAAAAACTTAAATGGTTTTCAATATCATCAACAAATAAAATACTTGGAGAAATTTCGCCGCTACCTTTACATGTAGGGCATTTTTCCATGGTTTGGATATTCAGTTCAGGACGCACTCTTTGGCGGGTAATTTGCATCAAACCAAATTTGCTAAGAGGAAGGATATTGTGTTTGGTGCGGTCGCTTGCCATGGCTTCTTTCATTTTTTCGTACACCTTTTGTTTATTGTCTGCATTATGCATATCAATAAAGTCGACCACAATAATTCCTCCCATATCGCGTAATCGAAGTTGTCGTGCAATTTCAGCAGCAGCAGCCAAATTAACTTCAAGGGCATTTGATTCCTGGTCTTCGCCTAACTTAGAGCGATTTCCGCTATTTACATCAATAACATGAAGTGCTTCGGTATGCTCAATAATTAAATAAGCACCATTTTTAAACGATACTGTTTTTCCAAATAATGCTTTTATCTGCTTATCAACGCCATAATGATCAAAAATAGGTGAATTCCCATCAAAATGCCTTACAATTTTTTCCTTTTCGGGTGCTATGGTATTGATATAATCCTTAAGCTCTCTATAAACGGTATCTTCGTTAACATAAATATGATTAAACGAACCATTTAATACATCTCTTAATATTGCTGATGTGCGATTAAGCTCGCTAATCACAAGTTTTTGAACATTTCCCGGCGATAATTTATC
>CAZSIC010000152.1:0-6210 GCA_964606845.1 uncultured Bacteroidales bacterium | reverse complement strand
CTATACTCTTTAAAATCAATAAAAACTTCGCTGGTTTGGTTTTCTTTAACAATGAATTTGCCTGTGATTGATTTTCCGGGCTCTCCGTTAAATGAGTATATTTTTACTTTATAATCATGAACTCCCACTTCCATTTTTTTGCGGTAATTATCCAATGAAACTGCAGCCCGGGTTTTATCCAATGTATGTTTTGGGCGGGGGTCTATCTTAGCGCCATTAATATAAATATCAACAGCAAAGGTGGTGTTCAAAATGTATTGGTTCGAATCAAAAATTACTTCTCCCACTTTTTTATTTTCCGGTTTGCCTTCCTGGCAACTTAACAAGGTTGAAAGAAGAATGATACCGATAAATTTTTCGGGTTTCATCATTTTTAAAAATTGTTTTATACTTTTAAGATGTTTAAATTAGAGAAAAAGTTGCTTAAGACTTTCCATTTTTAATTAACAAGGAATAAACACTCAACTTATTATGAAAAAGTTTAAGAATAAAACTGTACTTATTACCGGAGGTGCTGCAGGTATTGGCAAAATAATGGCACAAAAAATTTTAAGTCTGGGAGCTGCCAAAATAATTATCTGGGATATTAACCAGGAAAATCTGGAGAAAACTACCAATGAGCTTAAAGCATCGGGATTTACTATTTTTCCTTATTGGGTTGATGTAGCAGACCTTGAGCAGGTAAAACAAACCGCCCGAAAAGTTAAAGATGAGGTGGGGATGGTAGATATTTTAATCAATAATGCAGGTGTGGTCGTTGGAAAATTTTTTCACGAACATTCGCATCAGGATATTGATTTTACCATGAACATCAACACTTCGGCATTTATGCATGTTACCCTTGAATTTATTGATGATATGATGAAAAGAGGAGATGGGCATATTGTAAATATTGCTTCGGCAGCCGGCATGGTTGCCAATCCGAAAATGTCGATTTATTGTGCCAGTAAATGGGCAGCTATTGGCTGGTCCGATTCATTGCGGCTTGAAATGGAGCGTACCCATAAAAAAATAAAAGTAACCACGGTTACACCTTATTATATTAGCACCGGAATGTTTGCCGGGGTGAAATCCAGGATAATTCCTATAATTAAACCGGAAAAGGCTGCCCGTAAGATTGTTCGCGGGATTATGAAAAATAAAATTTTTGTACGTATGCCGGGAATTATTTATATATTACCCTTGATTAAAGGTATTTTGCCTGCCCGCTGGTTCGACCTGATTGTGGGCAAAGGTTTTGGCGTTTATCAATCAATGGATGAATTTAAAGGACATAAAAACAGTTAGCGATGAAAGCATCAGAAATAATAAAACTACAAAAGGAATTTTTTCTTTCCCATCAAACGAAATCAATTCGTTTCAGGAAAGAGCAGTTGAAAAAGTTTAAGAAGGTTTTAAAAGAAAATGAGTCATTCCTTTATGAAGCTATTGATAAAGATTTTGGGAAATCGGTTTACGAAACTTATGAAACGGAACTGTCCATCATTTATCATGAAATTAACCTGGCTATAAAAAAAGTAAAAAAATGGAGTAGAGCCAAGCGTGTTTCTACCAATCTTGCCAATTTACCGGGGAAAAGCCGTATTATTCCGGAACCTTATGGGAATACACTGGTTATCGGGGCATGGAATTATCCCTATCAACTGGCTTTGCTTCCTGCTGTTTCGGCTATAGCTGCCGGAAATACTGTTATCATAAAACCCAGCGAACTGGCACCTCATACTTCAGCTATAATGACTAAAATTTTCAATGAAAATTTTGATACTGAAATTTTATATGTAAAAGAGGGAGGGGTGCCCGAAACAACAGAACTGCTGGAGCAAAAATTCGATAAAATATTTTTTACCGGCAGTACGCGGGTGGGCAAAATTGTTTACCAGGCAGCAGCTAAAAATTTAATACCTGTTACGCTTGAGTTAGGTGGAAAAAGCCCAACATTCGTATTTCCGGATACGAATTTAAAAATGGCCGCTAAACGAATTGCCTGGGCAAAATTTTTAAATGCAGGACAAACATGTGTGGCTCCCGATTATGTGCTTGTTCATACAGATATTAAAAATAAATTTCTGAACGAACTTAAAAATCAAATCATTACAATTCAGGGCGAAAATCCCAAAGGAAGCGATGCTTATGTATGGATTATTAATAAATCCAATTTTGAGCGTTTAACCTGGTTAATCGATAGAGATAAAATTTATTATGGAGGCGATACCGATGAAAAAGATTTGTATATCAGCCCTACAATTCTTCACAATGTTACTTTCGAAGATAAAGTGATGGAAGATGAAATTTTCGGGCCTATTCTTCCGGTCATAGAATTTAAAAATCCTGATGAGGCAATTGCTCAGGTTAGAAAACTAACTAAGCCATTATCGCTTTATATTTTTACCAATAAAACGAAAGTAAGAAAGAAAATAATCAACGAAATTTCTTTTGGTGGTGGTTGTGTAAACGATACCATTATGCACCTTTCTAATACGAAACTTCCTTTTGGGGGTGTGGGGCATAGTGGAATCGGAGATTATCATGGGAAATATGGCTTCGACACCTTTAGCCATCAAAAAAGTATTTTGTACAAAGGCATGTGGTTTGAACCCTTTTTAAAATACCGGCCCTATTCTAAATTAAAGATGAAGTTGTTGCGATGGATTGTTGAATAAAAACGTTGCAGACAGCAGCTGCAGTAACTAGCGGCAGTAATCAACTGTAGTAACCAGCGGCAGTAAGCAGTGGGAAACAATAGCATGAAGTAGCTGCAGTAAACAGCAGCGGGAAGCAGTAATCTATAACAGATTTGATTAATTAAAACCAAACTCTGTGAAACTTCATGTCATACTCTGCGATTACTCTGTGGTAAAAAATATTAAATCATGATGGAGCACTGATTTAATAAATTGAATGCACTGCATGAAGAGGTCATCACGGTTTTTTTTGAATTTATTGTTGAGAAAAAACTTCGCGCCTTTGAGTCTTAGCGAGAGATAAGTGAAATCGGCAGGAGACAGCGGCAGAACTCCTTCGCTTCGCAACCGCACGCTGCCGCTGAAGCTTTAGCGTAAGCGTCTAAAGCTTATAGCGAACGCTGTGAAACTAAGGAGTTTGAAAGATACAAGATACAAGTGATAGGCTGCAAGATTCAGAAAATAAAAATAAACTACTTTGCCAACCAAAGATTAAAAACCGTAGGCATGTTAAAAGAATTTACAAATTTACCAAATTACTTCCCTTTCCTTTTTATGAGTACAATATCATGCTTTTCTTCAATATACTGGAAAAAATAATAAAGTTTATAATTCAGGTCAATACCATAATCAACAGAGGGGTTATAATTAATTCGTGTTTCATAGAAATCTCCGTATTTAAAAGGATTTTGGTGTCTTCTGTTCCATTCGCTGCAATATTGGATATTCCAGTTCCTGTAATACTCATTTGAATAGAAATCTTTAGAGTGTGGTATTTTTGCCAGGTAACTTTCGAACCCGGAATCAAAAACCAGCAATTCATATTCTACACTGTCTTCAGAATTTATTTCAATTCTGGTAGAATCTTCTTTATTTTCCTGGGCAAAAACATTACCCGTTAAAAAGCAACCGACAGTAAAAATCACTAAAATGAAAAAGGTTTTCATAGCGTAGGTTTTTAAATTTCAGAATGATATAATATACAATAAAAATTAGGGGAAGTCAAGGTTTCGACTAAATTAGAATTGCTTTTCAATGTGCATAAGACGATTTATAAAGATTATAAAAAAAAACCTGTCATGAGTTGGCATGACAGGGTTTAAATGTTATATTAAAAACCTGTTTTTATTCAAAAATATTCTTCATCTTTTCGAAAAAAGTTTGATCGTTTGCATTAGGATTGGGTTTAAAGTTTTCAGAATTACCCAATTGTTCAACTATTTTTTGTTCATCTTTCGAAAGATTTTTGGGAACCCAAACATTGATATTTACCAGTAAATCGCCCTTTCCATAGCCATTTACTTCGGGTAATCCTTTTCCTCGTAGCCGTAATATTTTTCCGGGTTGTGTTCCGGCATCAATTTTTATTTTCACTTTTCCGTCAACCGTTGGTACTTGTATTGTATCACCTAACGAGGCCTGAGAAAAGTTAAGATACAGTCCGTAGATTAAATCATGCCCATCGCGTATAAGTTCAGGGTGTTTTTCTTCCTGGATAAGTATAATTAGATCGCCATTAATGCCACCTCGCCTGGCAGCATTTCCTTTTCCGCTAACATTTAATTGCATTCCTTCGCCAACACCGGCTGGAATATCAATAGATATTACATCGGTTCCTTGAACAATTCCTTCGCCATGGCATTTTGTACATTTGCTGGTTATCACTTTTCCTTCGCCACCACAAACATGACAGGTTGAGGTTGTTTGCATTTGTCCTAAAAAGGTATTGGTAACTTTTGTTACCTGTCCGGTACCTCTACATGTAGAACATGTGCTAAAAGACGATGAATCTTTAGCGCCGTTTCCACCACAAGCATCACATGCAATATATTTATTAACTTTTAATTTTTTATTTACACCATGGGCAATATCTTTTAAGGTAAGCGTGACTTTTACCCTTAAGTTAGAACCTTTATTCACTCTTCTTGATCGTTGACGCGAACCTCCAAATCCTCCAAATCCACTAAATCCGCCAAAAGAACCACCAAAAGCACTTCCAAAAATATCGCCAAAGTTTTCAAAGATATCTTCCATGGTCATTCCGGCACCACCAAATCCATTACCAGCCGCTCCTCCAACACCGGCATGTCCAAAACGATCGTAACGGCTTCGTTTATCTTGATCTCTTAATACTTCATAAGCTTCAGCCGCTTCCTTAAATTTATTTTCTGCTTCTTTATCTCCTGGATTTTTATCGGGGTGATATTTTAACGCTTGTTTGCGGTATGCTTTTTTTATCTCATCCTGACTTGCACTCTTCGAAATCCCTAAAATCTCGTAATAATCTCGTTTTGTAGACATATTTTTTTGTTTTCAAAATTCTTATTCACCTATTACCACTTTGGCGTAGCGGATAACTTTATCATTCAATAAATACCCTTTTTCAATTACATCAACAACTTTTCCTTTAAGCTCTTCGCTGGGTGCCGGTATTTTTGTCACAGCTTCGTGCAGATCGGTATCAAAATCTTTTTCTTTGGCTTCAATTTCTTTAACTCCACGTTGTTTCAGAAACTCTTTAAACTTGTTGTAGATTAAAAGCACACCTTCTTTTATAGCATCCACTTCTTTAGCTTTATCGATAGATTCCAAACCACGTTCAAAATCATCCATCACTGGAAGTATATTTATTAGAATGTCTTCGCCTGCTGATTTGCTTAATTCCATTTTTTCTTTTAATGTTCTTCGCCGGTAATTATCATACTCTGCAGCCAGGCGTATGTATTTATCATTTAATTCTTCCAGTTTTTCTTCTGTATCTTTAGATGATTCTTTTTCTTCAGTTTCAACATTCTTATCTTGTTTCTGCTCAAGGTTTTCTTTTGTTTCTTCTCTTTCCTTTTGTTGGTTTTTTGTTTCTTTTTTAGATTTTGTTTCTTCTTTTTGTTCAGATTTTATTTTTTGTTGAGCATTCTGCATATCTTTTTCGGTCTCCTTTTTCTCTTTTTTCATCTTTTTTCCCATCGTTGTATATTTTATACTTTATTTTAGATTCAACATTAATTATCAAACATTTTGCCAAAAGATTTTTTTGCGCCAATTTGACACATATATAAAAGTTGCAAATGAAATATTGGCAAATGATTTTGTATGCTTTGAGCTAAAATTGAAAATTCTCAATCGGTCCTTTTGATTTTAGCACCTATAGCATTTAAGCGGGTATCGATATTTTGATAACCTCTGTCAATTTGCTCGATATTATGTATGGTACTTACACCATCGGCAGACATGGCAGCAATTAACAAAGCAACTCCGGCACGAATATCCGGCGATGTCATATCGGTTGCTCTTAGTTGAATTTTATTGTCAAGGCCAATAACTGTAGCCCGGTGTGGGTCGCAAAGAATGATCTGGGCCCCCATATCAATTAATTTATCGACAAAAAACAGACGGCTTTCGAACATTTTTTGGTGTATTAAAACACTGCCTTTTGCCTGTGTAGCTGTAACCAGAAGAACACTCAGCAGATCGGGTGTAAGTCCTGGCCAGGGAGCATCAGCAATGGTCATAATGGAACCGTCGATAAATG
>CAZSIC010000151.1:0-6461 GCA_964606845.1 uncultured Bacteroidales bacterium | reverse complement strand
CATTTTTCTATTTGTCTTTAATGGTATTTGTTGCCTCACACGATTGTTTATTTTTTAAGGTGTTCAGCGAACCCTCATGTTTTATTCATATCCTTGTTGTGTAAAACAGTGCATGAGGGTTTCATCCCAATAAAATTATATGAAACGATGATTAAAAATATAAAAAAGCCCATACGAATGAAAGTATGGGCTACAATTTATTTAAAAATATATTGAGTATTTAGAATAGTCCGGAGATCTTACCATTGTCATCAATATCAATTTTCTCTGCCGAAGGTACTCCAGGCAATCCAGGCATTCGCATAATTGTACCAGCAATTGGTACTACAAAACCTGCACCGGAAGATAACTCAACCTCACGAATTTTTACGGTGAAATCTCGTGGCCTTCCTTTTTTGTGCGCATCATCGGATAGTGATTTCTGTGTTTTAGCAATACAAACAGCCAAATTTCCAAAACCAAGCTCGGTGATTTTTTTCAACTGATTTTTAGCTTTAACCGTATACTCAACATTTTTAGCACCATACATTTTGGTGGCAATGGCTTCAATCTTTTGTTCAAATGGCCAATCCATCTCATATAATGGTCTAAAACAAGTTGGGCACGACCTGGCAGCACTAACTACCTTTTCAGCCAGTTCGACTGCTCCTTCTCCTCCTTTTTCCCAGGCATCATTAACAGCAACAGGAGAATCAAGTTTTTCGCAATGTTTTTTCAATAAGTCAATTTCTGCATCGGTATCAGAACTAAAACGATTAATGGCTACCACAGGCCTAAAACCATAGTAACTCATATTTTCAATATGCTTATCGAGGTTTTCAAAACCTTTTTCCAATGCATCTAAATTTTCTTTTTCTAAATCGGCTAATTTGGCTCCTCCATGATATTTTAATGCACGAATTGTAGCAACAATAACAACGGCATTTGGCATTAATTCACCAACCTGAGATTTGATGTTAAAAAATTTTTCCGCTCCCAGCTCACTGGCAAAACCGGCCTCAGTAACTACAAAATCACTCAGCGACATTCCCAATTTTGTGGCAATCATCGTATTTGTTCCCTGTGCAATATTGGCAAATGGGCCACCATGAATAATTGCCGGATTTCCTTCTAAAGTTTGCACTAAATTTGGTTTTATAGCATCTTTCATTAATGCTGCCATCGCTCCCTGCGCATTTATATCTTTAGCAAAAATCGCTTTCCCTTCATAAGTATAGCCCACAAAAATATTTCCTAAACGTTCTTTTAAATCTTTTAAGTTCTCTGCTACACATAATGTTGCCATCACCTCAGAAGCTGCTGTAATATGGAACCCAGTCTCGCGTGGAACACCTTGTTTAGGGCCTCCCAAACCAATTACAATATCTCTCAACGAACGCTCATTCATATCCGTTACACGTTTCCATTCAATGGTTCTTGGATCAATTCCTAGATTTCCATCTTTAGCCTGAATATTATTATCGATTAGTGCTGCCAGCAGGTTGTGCGCTTTCTCTACAGCAGCAAGGTCGCCGGTAAAATGAAGGTTAATATCTTCCATTGGTATAACTTGTGAGTTACCTCCTCCGGTAGCTCCCCCTTTTATGCCAAAAACAGGGCCTAAAGAGGGTTCTCGTAATACAACCGTCGTTTTCTTCCCAATTTTGTTTAATGCCTGAGTAAGGCCTATTGAAGTAGTTGTTTTTCCTTCTCCGGCAGGTGTCGGAGTAATGGCCGTTACCAAAATAAGGTTTGATTTTTTTATTTTCTTTTCATCTATAAATTTTAACGGTAGCTTAGCTTTATATTTACCGAACATTTCCAGGTCATCTTCGGCAATACCAAGTTGTTTAGCTATTTCAGTAATGTGTTTAATTTTCGCTGCTTGAGCAATTTCAATGTCTGATTTCATAATGATTGATATTTATTGTTAATTCTGGTTTTAAAATTCTACTATAAATTTAACAAATCTATATAAATAAATGCATCGATTTGTTAATTTTTTATTGTTGAACACTTAACAAATTATTTTGTTCAACCACGATCATCAGATACTGAGAATGAATATCATATTAATTTAATAAAAGAAATTGTGAAATAATAAATTCGTAAATTTACCTCCGCTAAAGCTCCTGCCTTCGGCTTTAAGCCTGCGGCAGATAAACCGGCAGGCAAGTTGGTTTATTGGTGTGATTTTTTACTGCTTACTGCCGCTGTCTACTATAACTTTTTACTGCCGCTGTTTACTGCCGCTTTCAATTATTTCTCGCAGAGAAACGCAGAGTCTACCGCAAAGTCTCGAAGTGTTATTTTTTCTTAGCGAAATTCAGCGAAAACTATATTTGTATAATTGCCTCCTGCCCCTTTCACTTTTTTCATTAAAAAAATATCAGTGTGAATTTGCTTAATCAGTTTATTCAATGGATTAAATCCGTTTTCTAATCTTTCCCTTCAGAATAGTTCTCGAAAGCAAAAAAATTGAACCATAACATTCTGTATTTTCAGGCTAAATCACGATTCGATCTATCTATTACAGCAATTAAACTATGGCTCGTATCTTGATTCGGTTAAAATTTTCTGATAATCATCATCGAGCATTAAATCCTTTAATGAGATTTCGGAATGACGTTCCATATACCGGTGAACAATCTTCCAGCCGAGCCAAACCGCTGCTCTTCCAGGTGATTGACGTGGAAATCCTGTTGTAAAAGGAGCCGGGTTAATATAATTATTGATGGTCATATAATCAGTGGAAAAAAGTAACTTCTGCTCAACCAGGTTATCCCACATTGGCTTTTCATTCTGTCTGCACCATTTAATTTGATCGGATGTAAATCCAAACTTTAAGGAATCCTCGGCAAAAGGAAACATGGCATCTAAAAAATACTGCAATTTACCATGATAAATCATATTATTCACCAGGTTATCGACAGAATCATTATAAACAAACTCTGTCATTGCCCAGGCCCGCATAGCATCAGTAGGTATTTTTTCGGGCACCATATTTCGTTGTAAATATTTTGAAATACCCAAACGGTCGTAAAAATCCACATCAGCACCCAAATATTTATCTGTTCCAATGGCTAAAATACTATCAGCAACTACAATAGATTGATTAAATCCTCCCTGATAAGTGTAAACAGCAGGCACTAACCTTTTCGGAAAATAGTATTTATAATATCTGAAAGTTTGGGTTAACTCTTCCTCAATAAAATCAACATCAGGAAATATCTCCATTACTTTTTCATGTACCAGAAACATCGTATAATCTGTTATAAATCCTGCTAAGTAATCGGGATAAGCTTTACTATAGGGGTTTCCAATACTAATTACATTTTGGCTGTAAAGCTCCAGGAATTCGCCATATTTTTCAATTAAACCAGGAATCCTTTCTTCTAATTCTTCAGGCTCAAGATCAAACAAATCTTTATCTAACCGTTTAACTTCTAATGCTACTTCAATATCATCAATATCAACATCAAATTTATTTTTTTCAGAGCATGCTGAAAATAAAAATAACAAAATGATAACTGCAAAAAATCCTCTTTTAATCATCATTAAAACCTTTTTAAATTAAATAATATCCTAAAACGGATTGATTTTTGATTACTGTCCATAAAAATCTCGTAAAATGAAACGATTTTATATATTTTTGTAATAACTAAAAATAAACCCTAAAAGTATGAAAAAGTATTTAATTTTATCCATATTCGTATTCAGCGCCTTAGGAATTTTTGCTCAAAACATTAGGTTTAGTGTGTTTGTAGACCCTAAATTTTCGTGGATGTCGTCCGATTTAAAAGATGTAAACAGCGAAGGAGATGTAAACAGCGAAGGTTCTAAATTCGGAGTTAACTTTGGTTTAAATGTTGACAACTTTTTTGCAAAAAACTATGCTTTTATGACAGGTATATCAATTGATAATACCGGAGGTAAATTAAAATATGATTTTATAAAAGAGATTAACACAAACAGCTCTGCCGATGACAGTATCCCCGCTGGCAGTGTCTTAAATTACAAATTACAATACATTAATATTCCTCTGGGATTAAAGTTTAAAACCAACCAGATTGGATACTCCACATTTTTTACTCATTTAGGAATTAACTCCGGGATTAACATCAAAGCCACCGGCGAGGTTGATAATTTTGAATTGGAAAACGAGAATATAAGCGATGAAGTAAAGCTTTTTAATTTGGGCTACTTTATTGGTGCAGGTATTGAATATTCACTTGGAGGAAATACGGCCATAATTCTGGGATTAACTTATACTAACGGGTTTATTGATATTACAGCCGATACAAACAATAAAGTTACATTAAGTAATTTTGCCATAAGAGTTGGTATATTGTTTTAATATTAAAAAGAAAAAAATATGAAAATTGCTCTCGCACAATTAAATTTTCACATTGGGGATTTCAAAAAGAATATTGCAGCCATTATTGATAAAATTCAAGATGCAAAAGAGAAAAAAGTAGATTTAATTATTTTTTCAGAGATGTCGGTTTGTGGTTATCCCCCGCAGGATTTGCTGGAGCATAAATCTTTTATTGATAAATGTGAAGATGCTATTACCGAAATTGCTGAGTACTGCAAAGATATTGCTGCAATTATAGGTGCTCCAACAATTAATTACCATCAAAAAGGTAAAAAATTATTCAATTCTGCCATATTTATTGCTGATGGTGAAATAAAATTTATTCAGAATAAAACATTACTTCCAACTTACGATATTTTTGATGAGTACAGATATTTTGAGCCGAACAATAAATTTAATGTAGTTGAATATAATGGGAAAAAAATAGCGATTACTATTTGCGAAGATTTATGGGATGACCAGCCAACAAACAATCCTTTTGGAAAAAATCAGCTTTACCAGGTAACCCCCATGGATAAGCTGATAGAACACAAACCCGATTTTATAGTTAATATTGCGGCTTCGCCATTTTCGTATACAAAAATATGGGGAAAAAGAAATATTTTTATCCGCAATGCAAAAAAATACAAACTCCCTGTTTTTAATGTTAACCAGGTAGGAGCCCAAACAGAACTCATTTTCGATGGAGGGTCGCTGGTTGTTAACCCCAACGGAACCATTGCCGATGAGCTAAAACATTTTGAAGAAGATTTCAGGATATATGAATTGGAAGAGATAGAACAATGCACAAATAAACATTCAGCAAATGAAGAACCTAATGTTATAGCAAAAATCCATGATGCTTTAATTTTAGGCATAAGAGATTATTTTAGAAAATTAAGTTTCACTACAGCTACTTTAGGACTGTCTGGCGGAATTGATTCGGCTGTTTCACTTGTATTAGCTGTACGTGCTTTAGGAGCAAAAAACATTCGTGTACTTTTGCTTCCCTCAAAATTTTCATCCGAACATTCTATTATTGATGCCATCCAATTAGCAGAAAATCTGGGTGTTCAATATGATATCATAGACATACAGCATATTGTAAATGTTTTTGATGAATCGTTAGAGCCTATTTTCAAAGGGCTAAAAGCAGACGTTACCGAAGAAAATATTCAAGCAAGGGTTCGTGGAACCATTTTAATGGCTCTTTCGAATAAATTTGGCAATATTTTATTAAACACATCTAACAAAAGTGAAGCAGCTGTTGGTTACGGTACACTTTACGGAGATATGAACGGTGGATTATCTGTATTGGGCGATGTTTACAAATCAGATGTTTATAAGTTGGCCAGATTTATCAACCGCGAAAAAGAGATCATACCCGAAAATTCAATCGATAAGCCACCTTCAGCTGAACTTAGGCCCGATCAAAAAGACAGTGACTCGTTACCCGATTACGATGTGCTTGACAAAATATTATTCGAATATATTGAGCTACAAAAAACTTTAGAAGATATGCTGGAAAACGGGTTTGAAAAAAATATTGTAGAAAAAATCATAAAACTAGTCGACAGCAATGAATTTAAGCGTTATCAGGCGCCACCCATATTAAGGATTTCATCAAAAGCATTTGGTGCCGGACGAAGAATGCCATTGGTAGCTAAATATAACGATGATTAATGTACATTTGATTAAACCCTTTGTATCATTTTTAATCTGAATTGTATGAGTCGTTGTTTTAAAAGACCGATTTTATTGAAAAAATTTTATAGTTTTAGACTAAATATATACATTTGTATGTTTTCCAACATATACGGTAAATGATGAACAAATTAATGAACGCCGAGTGCCATAATATTATAGACAACCAAATGTCAGTTTTTAGTGTGCTTAATAAAGATGAAAAAGAGCAGCTAAAAAAGAACAGTACCTGCACCTCTTACAAAAGAGGTGATATTATATACAAAGAAGGTGATAAGCCCAATGGATTGATTTGTTTATCGAAAGGGAAAGTTAAAATTTTTAAAGAGGGAGTTGGAGGACGCGAGCAAATCGTACGTATGGCAAAACCTGTTGGATTTATTGGATACCGAGCTTTATTTGCCGAACAAAACTATCTGGC
>CAZSIC010000150.1:0-6589 GCA_964606845.1 uncultured Bacteroidales bacterium | reverse complement strand
AAACAAATTATCACACTACATTTAAACGGTTTTAGCAACCGTAAAATTGGTACCACACTTGGTATATCCCGTAATACAGTTAATACTTATATGCACCTTTTTGAGGGTAGCAAATACAGTTTAGAAGAACTTCTTAAACTTGACCACTCTCATTTTAACTCTTTGTTTTCATCCCATACCACCATTGTCAATGACCGATATAATGAACTGATGCTTTATTTTGAAAAAGTTAATCAGAACAGGAACCACCCGGGTTTTACTTTTTTATATCATTATAATCAATACAAGCAGGAAAGTCAGAATCCTTATAGTTATACTCAGTTCATGGAGCATTATAACCGTAAGTATGGCAAAGTAAAAGGCTCAATGAAACTCGAACACATTGCCGGACATGAAATCTTCATTGATTTTGCAGGTAAAAAACTTCAACTAGTTAACCGGGAAACGGGTGAGATAATACCTATTGAAGTATTTGTTGCCATTTTGCCTCACAGCCAATATACCTATGTTGAAGCCTGTTTAAGTCAAAAGCGTGAAGATCTAATAAAATGTATGAGAAATGCGCTTTCCTTTTATGGAGGTGTACCAAAAGCTATTGTATCGGACAATCTAAAATCGGCAGTTACAAGGGCAAGCAAGTACGAAGCAGAAATTAACCGTACGTTTAAAGAATTTGCCTGTCATTATAACTGTGCTGTTAACCCAACACGAGGGTATAGCCCGCAAGATAAAGCTTTAGTGGAAAATGCAGTTCGACTGGCTTATCAGCGTATTTATTATCCCATAAAGGATATGACTTTTTTTTCATTAGAAGACTTAAACAGGGAAATAAGAAAGTTGTTAGAAAAATATAATGATATCCTGCTTCAACGTAAGGAAACAAGCCGCAGGGAGCTGTTCCAATCAATGGAGAGAAGTTATTTAAAGCCTTTACCAAACGAAGCTTACCAAATAAAACAATACACACGAGCTAAGGTGCAAAAAATAGGGTATGTTTATTTTTCACCAGACAAAACCTATTATAGTGTACCATATCGTTTTATTGGCAAGTCAACGCTTATACATTATACACCGGATACAGTTGAAGTATACTTTTATCATGAACGCATAGCTCTTCATAAGCGTAATGGGTCAAAAGGTATATATATTACAAATAAAGAACATCTAAGCAGTTCCCACAGGGCTTATACTGAATGGAGTCCTGAATATTTTGAGAAAATTGCAGCAAAACATGGGCATGCTGTGTTATCTTATGTTCAAAGTATACTTGCCGGGAGTGATTATCCTGAGACTGCATATAAAAGAATTTTGGGCATTATACATCTTCATAAAATATATGGTTCGGATAGACTCAATAATGCATGTGAGCGAGCTCTTTATGCCAATAAGCCTTCTTACAGGCTGGTGAAAAATATTTTAGAAAATAACCTGGATAAAGAAACCAATATTCAACAGGAGTTAAATCTTAACAAAACACATATCCCTTCCCATAATAACATTAGGGGAGCTTCTAATTACAAATAATAATCAAAAAACAAAAACTACTATGAACAACAATCAAACCGTTGAAAAACTTAGAAAAATGCGGATTAACGCTATGGCTGACTTATATCATCAAAATGTCAGGAACAACCAATTGGACAATACAACTGCCGATGAATATATCGGATTATTAACAGATCACGAATGGGAAGACCGGCAACACAAAAAAATAAACCGGTTACAAAAACAGGCCAGGTTTAAAGAAAAATCAAGCATTGCAGATATAAGTTATACCGAAAACCGGAATCTTGATAAGAATATGTTTGAACGATTAACTACACTTGATTTTATGAAAAAAAATGAAAATATAATAATTACCGGGCCTTCTGGTGTGGGAAAAAGCTTTATGGCCCAGGCTTTGGGGAATCAAGCTTGCTTAATGGGGTATAAGGTTTTATACACTAATACTGCTCGATATTTTACAAAACTAAAACTGGCAAAGATTGATGGTACTTATATGAAAGAATTACAGAAACTACTAAAAGTTGATCTGGTTATTCTTGATGATTTTGGATTACAAGCCTTTGATAATCATGCACGGGAAGCATTAATCGATATTGTTGATGACAGACATAAAAACAAATCAACTATCGTATCTTCTCAAATACCTGTATCAACATGGTATGATATAATCGGAGAAGGAACAATTGCTGATGCTATTCTTGACAGGCTTGTTAACTCTTCGCATAGAATAGATTTAAAAGGAGAATCTTTAAGAAAAAGCATTTTAAAACATGAATAAATATTATTTTTTTTTATAATTACATGATTTTTTAGAGTGGCACAATAAAACCGGAATCGGTGGCACAAATCGAACCGTGTTATCCACTCATTAATAAAATTCTGAAATTGATTTAGTTTAGCAGTTATAAGGATGTTTTCCACTTTGCAATTCTCTTGTTTTTTTCTTTTTCTAACTCTATATTATTTCTATATACAATGTTGCTGGCAAACAAGAGATTTAGTTTATTTATGGCATCTGAAGTGCTGATTAATGAAGACTCAATCAATTTATCAAAAATCCAGAGCATACCGTGATACTCAATAATTTTAGATTTTGCATAGTTTCGCACTGCTTTATCGCTACTGATAACCGTTGCACTTAATTTATCTGCTAAAAAAATAACTGTTTTATCATTGTCCGAAAGTGATCTTGGGAAAGCTTCTTTTTGAATGGCTTCTTTTTCTTCTGAAGTTAAATTATGAATCGTCAATTTACCAACGGACTTATAAGCTTTCAATAGTTCTTTTTGGTCCGTATAAAGTTCATTAAAAACATCTAAAGATGTGTGTATTTCTATTCCTAGTTTAAAGAACTCAGATGTAATCTTTAATTCTATTAAATCAATAAAAATACACGCATCTGTTATGGCTAATTTCATTCTATTATTAATGATTTTTTGCGAAATTCTGCCAGCTTCATGTTATTTAAAGAGGCTGCCTTACTCATAGAAATAATTTCTTCTGCAAGAGATCTATAAATTAACTGATCAAAACGACTGGATTCTTCTTTTCCTTTATATTCAAAAGGTTCGTGTACTCTCCATCCCATCTGACTGATGTATTTATAGAAATAATTTTTATAATACTCTGAAATTATTCCCAGGTCCCACAATCTATATACTAAAGCCTGTATAGAGATTCCATATTGTTCTTTTATAAAACCTAATTCCTGAATAGAGATTTTACTTCTATTTTCACCAAGCTCAGTTTTTGCAGCTTTTTCAGGAAATAACATTGCTCCGGCAAATCTATGGCAATATTTTTCAGCCATTTTTTCATTAAGTCCTACTAGTGGTAACAATAAGTGACCTAATTCATGTAATGCTGTAAATCGTTTTCTGTCATTCGAAATTAGTTTTGCTCTATTTAAAACTATTACCGGAGTTTCTTTCCCGTTTACCCATGTTTGAAGACCATCAAAACCGTCTTCAGTACTTAATTCAATAACTTTAATGTTTTTATCTTCTAATAATTCAGAAACATTTGCAATTGGATCATTTCCAAGTTCCCACTTTTCACGAATAATCTCTGCAAATCTATCTACATCTTCCGGTTTCTCAATCTTCTGTATTTCAGGTACAGGGTGTTCAAACTCTTTTTTAATTCCAAGAATTTCTTCAATTTCTAAATATCTGGTAAGAAATTCCCGAGTTCTTTCGGTAATACTATTCTGCTCCCTTTTGGAAAATTTTTCCAGTTTTCTAAAGCTTATTTCTCCAAGCTCAACGATAGTTTCACGAGTAAAATAATCGGGTCTCACATGCAAAACTTCGCATAATTGATCCAGCATTTTACTATCAGGTAATACTTCTCCTTTTTCATATTTGTGTATTGCTTGCTTAGAAATATTACCTAATTTTTCTGAAAGATCTTGTAATGAATATCCATTCATTAATCTTGCAGACTTAAAACGTTCAGCGAATAATTCCTTCATAGTTGTGTTTGGTATTAGTTTACAAAAACGTGGTGCGAATATAATACAAATTTTTAATTTGTAAATCACGAGAAAGAAAAAAGTTCCCTACTTACTATTTTTACTAACATATTTACTAACATTTTTGTTAATAAAAAATGCGACATTTTGACATTTTTAGTTGACGTTGCATTATATTTGTTATTAATTTGTAAACTAAGTTACGGTGATAAAATGGAAAAGTCAAGTATTTATGTAAAAAAATAATGCCGATAAAGAAAAAACCCAATCAAAATTGGCATGCTTTGATTGGGTTCTTTGGGATTAATGTTTTCGCGGACATTACAAAGGCTTATCACCTTTTGAAAATCCCTTTTATGTTAAATGTGTAGACAAATATAGTGAAAATATTTTACTGTACAAATCTGCTGAAACCATGCCAGGTTAGGAGCATCCAATAACCATAAAATCAAGGATGCAGTAAATAAATTAGTATAAATTTAAATTTTATTAAAATGAAAAAAATTGTTCTTAAAATCAATAAAAAAACTTTTCACTGGCATGATCAGTATATTACTGGAGTTCAAGTGAAAGAATTGGGTGAAATTCCTATAGATAGTGAGTTATTTCTAAATGTAAAAGGAAATAATGAAGATCAGTTAATTGGAAATGAAACTAAAGTTGACCTGGGTCTTCCTGGTCTGGAACGTTTCTATTCAAAAGATAGTGATACTAATAAAGTGTATAAGATCCTTGTAAATGCTAATCTAAAAGAATGGAAAAACAATACCATATCTTTTGAAGACTTGGTTCTTTTAGCTTTTCCTGAATATGCAGGAAATCCAAATTATGCGTATACAATTACTTATGCTTTTGGACCAAAAGAAAATCCTGAAGGATCTATGAGTAAAGGAGACGTTGTTTTTATAAAAAATCAAATGAAATTTTATGTTACAGCGACTAATAAATCATAGTCCGGATTTAAGGAAATTAAGGGATGAAGGTTATGAGGTTGAAAAAAATGGTGGATATTTACTTATCCACCACATCCCTTATGTTAACCATTTAAAGGAAATTAAGAGAGGTGTTTTAGTTAGTACTTTAGATCTAATAGACGATCAAGAAACTGTAAAACCTAAAACACATGTTGTTTTCTTTAAAGGAGAATTCCCATGTTATCAAGATGGTCGTGAGATACAAGGCATCAAGCATCAATTTGTAACAAAAAGGCTTGCTAATGGTGTAGATATTAATTACTCTTTTTCAAATAAACCACCTGGTGGATATAAAAATTATTTTGAGAAAATGACCAGATACATAGATATAATATCTCACCCAGCTAAATCTCTTGATCCACAAGTTACGGCAAAAACGTTTAAGGTTTATGGTGATGAAAGCGAAGATGCTTTATTTCATTATACTGATACTAATTCAAGCCGTGCAAATATTGACCAAATTAATTCTAAATTAAGAGGACAAAAAATTGGAATTATTGGATTAGGTGGAACTGGAGCTTATATTCTTGATCAAGTTGCAAAAACGCATGTTCAGGAAATTCATCTATTCGATGGGGATGATTTTTATATGCATAATGCATTCCGTTCGCCTGGAGCTGCTTCAATAAATGATTTGAACCGTAAATTAAAGAAAGTCCTTTATTATCAGGAAATATATTCTAAAATACGTAAGAATATTATAGCACATGAAGTTTATATTAATGATCAAAACATTAATCAACTTGAAGGTTTTTCATTTATATTTCTCTGCATTGATAAGGAAGCTGTAAAAAAAGAGATTATTAATTATCTTCTTAAAAGTAAAGTTCCATTTATTGATGTTGGTCTTGGAGTAGATATTTCGAATAATTCTTTAATTGGAACAATACGCTCAACAACCGGTTCCCAACAAAAGAATGATCATCTATTTAAACGAATTCCATGCAGTGATGATTTAGAAAATGAGTATTCATCAAACATTCAAATATCAGAGCTAAATGCTTTGAATGCATTATTTGCAGTTATAAAATGGAAAAAACTTTTTGGTTTTTATCATGATGATATACATGAACACAATTCATTATTTACAATCTCTTTATCACAGCTAATAAATGAAGACATTCAAGCATAAATTTGTGGAGTATATTCCCGAAGCTATTGAAGAAGGAATATTGTACATTTCAATGGAGCATTGTGTTGCAATTCACCTTTGCGCTTGTGGTTGCAAAAACAAAGTTGTTACGCCAATTTCACCTATAGATTGGAATATTACATATGATGGAATTTCTATATCATTATTTCCATCAATAGGTAATTGGAATTTTGAGTGCAAATCACACTATTGGATTACAAAAAGCAAGGTAGAATTTGCAAGAGAATGGTCTTTTGAAGAAATCAAACGCGCTAGGAAAAAAGAAAAGATGAAATATTTCAAGCCTAGTTTTTGGAATAAATTAGTTAATCTTTTCTAAGTAATGATCTGTTTAGACAAAGAAGTTACCAGATTAAAACGGTAACTTCTTTCTTATAAATAATTTACTATATAATTTAATTTAATTCTTCAATCCGTTGAGCAACCAGAAATGCTCGATTTAAGGTTCAGTCAAGACTGTTCTGTGTTGCGCCTGCGGCAGAA
>CAZSIC010000149.1:0-6596 GCA_964606845.1 uncultured Bacteroidales bacterium | reverse complement strand
CTGAGAAAAAATTATTGCGACTTAACCGACACAATAGCATTGACACGACACTAGGGAATAGCATAAAAATAGATTAAAGTAAATTTTTTTGATTTTTTTTAGTAGAACTATTGTTTAATAAAATAAAGTGTTTATTTTTGCCACGCAAAACACAAAATAAGTGTATAACATTCCTCAGTAGCTCAGTTGGCCCTGACGACGAAAACGTGTCAGGATGCTGACCGAAAACATCAGCATTAGAGCACAGGAGTCAAAAAAAGACAAATAAAAATAAAATATTCCTCAGTAGCTCAGTTGGTTAGAGCATCTGACTGTTAATCAGAGGGTCGTAGGTTCGAGTCCTACCTGGGGAGCAATCCTGACATTTATCGTCAGGATTTTTTTATGCCTTTCCCGATTCCAAACCAGACCTTTTCTTTAATTTATCCCTAAAAATTTTTCGTAAATTGATAAATCTGGTATTGTAGTATAATATTCCAATTCCGGAGTTATTCCATCCAGATTGTGTGGTCGTGGTTAATTGCCTTTGCACCCGATATTTATTCAATTGATCGAAAGGATGAATGAACCAGGATTTGATCAAGCTACACAGCGCTGGTAAGGAATCATTATATTTTCATGGTTTAGAGGTTTTAAGTAATTATAAAATAACCCAGTTTGATAAAAAAATTACCTGGGATTGATATATTTTTTTAGATTATTCACATAGTTCTCAAATGCTTCAATCCCTTTTTTGGTGATAGATAAAGAAGTATTTGGATAGTTGTTTTTAAACGTTTTTTTCACCTCGATGTATCCTGCATCCTGCAGTTTTTTAATCTGGATACTTAAGTTACCTGATGTAGCCTTTGTTTGATCCTTGATGTAGTTAAAATTCGCTTCAGCTACCGACATCAGAATGGATACTATCGATAATCGCAGTTGCGAGTGCAGTATGGGATCTAAATCTTTAAACATTTTCTTTTCTCCGTGCTTTATTCAGTAATATTCCAGGGATTATAAATCCTACTACGGCTCCTAACATCATGCTGATTCCATGGTAATCACTGTCTACAAGGAAAGATCCGAGTCCAATCAGATTTATTGATGCACCTCCAATGATAAGAGGCCTGAACTTTGTAGACAATCCACTAACGATAATTATTTGGGCAAATAAAATTAAAAAAACCGGTCCTGCTGCCTCACCAAGTTTATCCCAAAACAAAAATCCCATGATCATAAGGTTCATTCCAATGATCCATCCAAAATTTTGCAAAACATTACCGATCATGGTTTTGGGGATATTTTTGTGTTTGTGTTCTTTCCAGGCCCAAATGCCTGTAATAATTCCTCCTAAAGGAAACAAATAAACCGGTAAGATCATATAGTCATATAGTTTCAGGAGTGAAAGGATGAGCTGACTGCCAAATACAATAAATGTTAAGGTACCCCAAAATATAAAAACGACGCCAAATTCCTTGAATCTTTCTTTCGTCTCTTCTATTGTTTTTGATATCAACAATAGACTTTGTTCTGGTGTTAACGTTGAATTTTCCATTTGTTAATTGTTTTAAGTTTATAAATTAATTAGGGTTCAAATATAAATAAGTTTATAATATAAACCAAATAAAATATAATATTTTTACTGTTTAGGTTAAAATAATAGATTGTTTTACAGATAAAAAGGACAAAGACCGGCTGGTTTGTGCTGCAAAGTGAAACGTTTGGGATGCATGTGGATATCAGGAATCATTAAAATAATGGACGAAGTGATTACAATAGATTTACAAATATTTGGAATGAATGATTAGATCTTTGCTGGATTTTTTTATATGCATAATTGATGCTGTCTGCTACTTTTCCAATATTGCCAGCACAGACTTTTTATAGGTTCGTGAGATGGGTAATTCATGGTTATCAATAAAAACAGATTCGGCGTCGAACGATCTGACTTTATCCATAGCTACGATAAAAGACCGGTGAATTCGGATAAAACCATGGTTTTTTAGAAAAGCTTCCAGATTGGATAAAGAATCATGGGTAACGATAGATTCATCTGAACAAACTATTTTAACATAATCTTTCAGGCTTTCAATGTATTGGATCTTTGAAATATCTATGATATAGGTTTTACGATCGGCTTTTACATTCAGGTAATGTAGGGTTTCTTTCTTACATTCAGTTTCATCAATAGCCGGCCTATGGGTTCTTTCGTAGTACTTATTGACGGCTGAAACAAATCGGTCGAAGGAAATGGGTTTTAATAAATAATCTATGACATCCAGTTCAAAAGCATCAACAGCGTAGTCCCGGTATGCAGTGGTAAAAATTACCCCGGGAATATTTTTCAACAGCTGTAAAAATGAGATTCCATTTATTTCAGGCATTTCAATATCGAGAAAAATCAGATCTACGTGTTTTTTTCGTAAACCAGCCATGGCTTGCAATGCATTTTCACATTCATCTACAATTTCAAGTTCGGGCATCTTTTCTATATATGCTTTTATGGCTTCACGTGCCAGGGATTCATCATCTACTACAAGACATTTAATCATTTTTATTTTTTTTGATTTATAGGAATAGATAAAAATACTTCATAGCGATTATCTTTTTCGGAAATAGCCAATTTGTAATAATCGTTAAAAAGTAAATCCAATCGTTTCTTTACATTCACCAAACCAATTCCGCCGGTTTTACTTTTTACCGGGTTTTGACTTTTACTATTTGAAACCTCAATATTCAACATCTCACCAGTCTCCTCGATGACAATTTTTATCCATGATTTTTTCATAGATTTTGCCACCCCGTGTTTAAAGGCGTTCTCCACGAATGGAATAATTAACATCGGTGGAATCTGTAGGTCTTTTGATGTAATATTAGAAGCAAAGCTCAGGTTAACCCGGTTTGTAAATCTGATTTTTTCCAGTTCAATATAGTTTTCAACTATTCGAATTTCGTTGAAGATAGCAATTTGGGGGGCATTAATTCTATAAAGGATGTAATCTAATATGTCTGAAAGCTTCATAACGATATTGGCCGTTTGTTCTGACTTTTTCATGGCCAATACATATATGCTGTTCAGGGTGTTAAATAAAAAGTGTGGATTAATTTGGGTTTTTAGCATTTGCAGTTCTGCTTCAACTTTTTCTTTCTGTACTTTTTGTTCACGATAATCTTTTTCGCTCCATCGTTTGTAAAACTTTATGGCGATGGCTACAAATACAACAAAGAACATATTAAAAAAGAGCATCATCACATCAATCATTTCAGGAAACAATCGTTGCTCGGCATATAGCAATTTCACTACTAAAAACAAGGTTAGCAGTAGCTGAACATAGAAAAACATTACAATGGCCACAAATGCAAAAGCAATGAATTTTTTCTGTTTGTTTTTTAAAAGAATTTTTGGGATTAGGTAATCATTAAAAGTATAAACAGTGGCTACTGCAACAATTAAGTTAATTAATGATGCTATAAATGTATAAATATTTACCTCACTATATCTTTTATAATAAAAGAAGAAAAAGAACCATGCACAAAGCCAAAAGAGAAGATGCAGGGCGATTCTGACTATTTTATTTCGTGGAATATGCATCTTTTTTATTCAAATATATGCATTATCATCATTTAATGAAGTAAATTTCGCTAAAATGCAGGACTGATTCTATAAATTACTGAAAAAGGATGACTACGCCCAATGATTTGAATTAATGGGGTTGTTATTGGTAAAAATTGGTTAAATAGCGAATAAAAAAAAGTTGACTTGATTTTCGATGTAGGTTTGAATCAAGATTTATGTTTAACTAAAATGATTTATTATGTCACTATTCGAATTTTTATTTACAACGTTTAGCGGAATCACCTTTTTATTAATCGGCGGTTCAATTTTGGGTGTATTCATTTATGGCCCCTATTTAAGTATTCAGCTTTATTGGTTGAAGAAGAAAACCATTAAGAAAACAAACATTGATTTTATGATTGTATTGGGTATTATTGTTTTTATTTCTGGAATTCTTAATCAAATTGCAGGAATGATTGAAGCCCTGGAAGTGATGATTCAAGGTGGCGATATTTCACCACAAATGGTTATGGGTGGAATTATTGAGTCGTTCAGAATACCCGTACTTTGCGCTTTTGTACTTATCATTTCATTACTATTTTGGTATATTAACAAGAAAAAGTGGGAATCGCTTAACCACTAGATTCCTGATTTATTTGGTGTTCATACCGAATGATGCCGTATTTAGGTATCTTCGACTCCCAAAAGATTATTTTTTTAGACTTGTAAGCTTTTCATGGATGCACGGAAAATGGTTAAAATTTCTGATTTCATATTTTTAGGCACTGCTCGAGCGACATGTTGTCCGGTCGTTAAAATGATGTATAAAATTTTGACTCATCATTAATCCCTTATAAGTATTGCAAAATCTATACTAACAGAATAAAATACAGCTCTCTGTTAGATAAAATTTTAGCGTCATTATCCGTTTCATATAATAGTTATTTAACAGATTATTGTGCAGCATATTGAATGTAAACAATATAAATTTAGAACTTCGATAAATTACTACATTAGCGTGCGTTTTTTACGAAATGATCTTAAATGCGTTTATTTTTCATACAAAGCGTTTGTTTTTCATGATTATTTTGATAATTTTACTTTTACCCAAATTGAGTGTGAACCTTTAGCTCATGACCGAAGGGAATAATCGCTCAATTAGGGTTAAAGATAAATCTAAATAAATTATTCTACTCCTATTTGATCGCTAATAAACTTTGTAAAATCAGTGATATCGTTTTGAATACTTGCTTTTTCCAGGGCTTCCATATATTTATCTCTTTTTTCCACAGGTATTATTGTCCATGGATATCCTCCTGATGCCATCATTGAATTCATTAAGAATCTTGCTATTCTTCCATTGCCATCAAAATATGGATGTATATAAACGAAGATAAAATGGCCTAATACAATTCTTACACTGGCCTCCGTTTCTTCTTTTAATAAATCAAAAAATGTTGGCATAGCATCCCTTACAGCTTCATGATTTGGGGGTGTATGTAAAGCGTCTTTAATGTAAACAGGTCCATTTCTATATCCGGCAAGATCAGAAGCTTTTAAAATTCCGGCAGTAACACCTGGAGTAAATAATTCACGATACCAATTACCATGGTCACTATCAATTATTTTTCCGGGATTATCACCTTCTAAAATTGATTTAATGCTCTTTTTTACCTCCTGAAACGCCAGGTAATATCCTCTTGCTGCTAATGCATTCTTTTGTTCATTATCCTTTACATTTCCTTCAGGATCCCAATTTCCGGTTTTTACCTGTTCGATTAATTCCGGAGTTACACGATAACCTTCAATAGACAATGAATGGTACGCATCATCTTTATAGGTGTCTTCAACTTTTTTAAGATAATCATCTATACTGTTAGTTATTCCGGGAGATTTGGGAAAATTATCGATAACCGTTTGTCGCATTTGTGTCCACATGATTTTAATTCGATTAACATATGGTGAAGTTTCTCTACGATTTAAAAATTCTGGTAGTTTATCTTCAAACGGATCATTCTCCCGAACATCATAACCAGCAGATTTCATAGTTTTTATTATCTCATCTGCTATTTTTTCATTTCCTATGTTTCTGAAGGCTCCGGCTAAACGACCAGCAATTGCACTATGGCCTCCATCAAGAAGTTTAGCTAGTAATTGAGATGCATCTTTAAACATGGCTAAACACGTACGTGCATCCGTTGGATAGCGTGTAAAGAAATCTGCGCCACATGCAATTAATCCATGTTCTAATGAATATATATTTAGCTCGTCTATCGATTGAATATTATTCTTTTCTGGAATATTTGTTTTTACATCTAATATTGATGTGTTAAAAATAAGGTTTATAACATTGTTTGTTCCTTTTGGTGATCTTACTAAAAGTTGTTTGGGAACAATTTTGTTTCCAGCTTGAAGTTGCAAAGATTGATCAGGAGATAAGCTCCAGTTTTGTCCAAACCTGGATTTTAGATAAATTGATGCAAACTTCCAAAAAGATGCGTACCAGGATGTTGTATCACCTTTAGGGCTATCAGGCCTGGATGTAATATACCATCCCTTTATAACTTCTTGTATAAATCCGTTTCTTCGTAATCTTTCTTTATGAGTTCGTGATATTTGGTTTGCCTTTATTACTGCGCAACCATTTTCATCTTGAAAATTACTAAGTATTTCGAGAGATTCTGCTAACTTTTCTGCTGGTGTTGGCATAACTGGCTTATTTAACGTTTTGTTGCTAGTATATTCCGCTGTGATTTTATTAGTATATTTTGTTGTTCCTCTATTAGTATATTTCGTTGTAACGCTTTTAGTTTATTCTGCAAATATACAATATATCAATCATATAAACGATTTTTTTGATGATTTAATAAAACTGAAAAAGAAGTGTCGTTTAAATATGTTTCAACTGATTTGATTAAATCTGATGTATTTAAAATGGATGATTACTTATTTAAAAGATGTAATAAAAAAGCAGGCAGAAATTATCGATAGCTCTACTATTAGTGTAAGCTTCCCCAAAAACTGGACAGTTTAAAAGTAGACAAAAAATTATTAACTT
>CAZSIC010000148.1:0-6599 GCA_964606845.1 uncultured Bacteroidales bacterium | reverse complement strand
AGTTTTGAGTTCTAAGTTAAAAGTTAAAATAGTTTTGGGTTAGAGCTTAGGATATAATACAAAAAGGTACAATTATGGTTCGCACAGAAAAAGATTTTTTAGGAGAGCAAAAAATAGCCAAAAATGCATTATACGGCATCCATTCGGTACGGGCAAAAGAAAATTTCCCGGATCATTCTCCTTTTTCTGTAGAATGGTATAAAGCTGTTGGAATGACAAAACTGGCCTGTTACTTAACGTTTGATAAATTTAAAAAGGCCATTTATGAAAAATATCCCGAAAAGAAAATCCCGATAACTCTTTTCGAACAGCCGGTAATTGATGCTCTGATAGAATCTGCCAAAGAAGTTTCCGAGGGAAAATATTTTGATCAGTTTATTGTACCAGCAATTCAGGGCGGAGCAGGCACAAGTATTAATATGAATGTGAATGAGATTATTGCCAATGCTGCGCTCAAAAAATTGGACAAACAACCCGGCGATTATCAAGCCATTGATCCAATAGAACATGCCAATATTTATCAGTCAACCAACGATATCATTCCAACATCACTTAAAGTAGCTATTATAAAATTACTGGTTGAGTTAGAAGAAAAAATCAACGACCTGCGATTTGATATTGAAAAGCTTGAAAATAACAGCCGGAACCAATTACGCATTGGATACACCCAAATGCAAGAAGCTGTACCCTCATCGTATGCGATGTTTTTTAGCTCTTACAACGAAGCGTTATCAAGAGACTGGTGGCGTGTATCGAAATGTTTCGAGCGGATAAAAGTTGTCAACCTTGGCGGGAGTGCAATCGGAACCGGAATTGCTATTCCACGTTTTTTTATTATGGAAGCAACGCCTGCCCTACAGAAGCTCACCAAACTCCCGATTACCCGAAGCGAAAATATGTCCGATGCAACAAGTAACTTAGACTCGCTTGTTGAAGTTCATGCTATTTTAAAATCACATGCCGTAAACCTTGAAAAAATGGTTTCAGACATCCGCTTGTTATCGTCTGATTTAGCAGGAAACAACGAGGTATTTATTCCTCAGAAACAAGTTGGAAGTTCTATTATGCCTGGCAAAGTAAACCCTGTAATTCCTGAATTTGTAATCAGCTCGTCCCACAAAATTTATGCTAACGACAGCCTGGTTTCTTCGTTAAGTGCACAGGGTTGTCTGGATTTAAATGCTTACCTGCCGGTTATTGGCCATGCAATACTGGAAAGCATTCACTTATTAATTGCTGCAAACAAAACATTAAAAGAAAACTTTTTTAATAGACTAAAAATTGATAACAAAAAAGCAGAAGAGAGACTTTTTAAAAGCCCTGCTATTACTACCGCTCTAAGTCCACATATTGGATACCATAAGGCAGCGGAACTGGCAAATGAAATGAAAAGTTCAAACTTAGACATCTTTCAGGCCAATGATAAGTTAAAGATAATAGAAGCTGAAAAATTAAAAAAAATACTTCAGCCGCAAAATCTTTTAAAAATGGGGTTTACGGTAAATGATCTAATTGGCCATGAAAATGAAGCTTAAATTATCAAAAGAAACTTACCCTTTTTATTTAATAGCTTTATTCGGGTTAGCTTTATTAACTTATACTTCGGTAAGAGCAGGAATATTATCTTTTACACATGACGAAAGTAATACTTTTTTGAGGCATGTTCCTGAAAGTTTTATGCAGATAGTCTCATACCACCAACCAAAAGCTAACAACCATATATTAAATACACTTTTCATAAAACTTTTTTTAAAAGTATTTCCAGATACTGATTTTTTTATCCGTCTGCCTAACCTCATTGCTCATGGAATCTACATCTTTTTTTCCATATTAATTTTAAAGCGATTTAGAAATCCAGTAATAATTATTGGCGGGTTTATTTTAATAAACTTCAACCCATATATGCTTGATTTTTTCTCTCTTGCACGTGGTTATGGTCTGGCATTATCATTAGTTATGGCTACAATGCTCATGTTTTTGATATTTATTGAATCCAATAAAATAAAATATATTTACTGGTATTATATATTTGCTGCTTTTGCAGTACTTTCTCACTTTGTGCTTCTCCATTTTTATGTCTCTGCCATTGTCGTTTATAATCTTTTATTCATTAAAGAATTTAGATCAGAAAAATACACTGCAAGATACAAGCTGAAAAAATTTTTTCATAAAAACATCCCTGCTCTGATCGTTTCATCAGCATTAACAATTATTTTATTTGAACCTATAAGAAAACTAAGTAAGTTCAATGAACTTTATGGGCATGGGAATAACAGCTTTTTTAAGGATACCATAATTTCTTTTGTAAATGGAACCACTTACAGCCAAAATTATGGAACTCATTTTGTAAAATTTGCGGCAATATCTCTTTTTGTTTTTATTACTTTACTATTATTTGTAAGTTTTTTTGATTTAAAGATTAAAAAATTCGATTTTAGAAAATCTAAATTATCGATCTTTACTTTTTTGCTCATCATGCCTGCGATTTCTTCTGTGCTTCAGCATTATATTTTGGGAGATCAATATTTAAGTTACAGGCTAACACTCTTTTTTGTTCCTTTATTAGGACTTGCAATAATAACATTTGTCTTTTTTTTAATTAATAATCGACTCCGAATATTAGGTCTGGGATTTTTAATCATTTTTTCAGGGATTTTATTTATTCATCAATTAAACGCAATAAATTTCACTCATTTTAGTGAATGGAAATATGATGCCAACACAAAAAATATGATATTGGAACTTGAAAAAGAGTTTACTGCAGAAGCCGAAAAAAACACCATAAAACTTGGCATAAAATGGTTATTTGAACCAACCATAAATTTTTACAGAGAAACCAGAAACCTTGATTGGCTTGAAAGAGTTAATCGGGAAGGAATTGATGGTGATTATGACTATTACTACATTTTAAAAGAACAACTCCCGGTACTCAATAATGAAAGAAATGTAGCAATCATTAAAGAGTATGATATCAGCAACACCCTTTTCCTGGAAAGAAAATAACATCATTCAAGCTTTTCTTCTTCCCCTTGCAAAGCACTATCATAATCAGGAACCTGAATTAACTCCTGGTAGTTATCCGGTATTGTAAGGGTGCCAAATACAGCCCAGTATGCTTCTTTGGTCATTGAATCCCAATGAATTACTGTACGCCGGTACTGAAGCGTTTGGAATAAATTAAGGCTAATTAAAAGAAAAATAACTAATGCAGCAGATAGCTGCAACCAACGTTTTTGTTTAAAAATATAATTAATAGACAATGCAAGCGGAATAGCCAAAATTGCATAAGATTCGATAAGTGCTCGCATTCCAAAGCTCCCGCCATACCACCAACACCACCAGCTAAAAACAATATACATATTGATTATAAAAAACAACGTTAGTGGATAAGCGAACGCTTTCATCTTTCGGAATAGTATGGGTATTCCGGCAACTGCAAAAATCATTAATGGTGTATATACAAACCATCCTTTTCGGTAACTCAATAACCCTTTAAAAATTTTGGGTTGATTAAAATAAAATCCTTCGCTTCCATATGAATAATAAAACCATTGCCCCGTTGCCTTTTTCCAGTAAAGTAATTGAGGGTAAAAAATCAGGCAAACTAAAAACAGTATGATGATTAAATGATGCCAATTATTTTTCAAAAGATTAATTTTCCATAACAAAGTTTCTTTATTATAAACTCCGTAAAAAAGAGGGATCATAAAGACGATAATGTTGCTTGGGCGTACCAAAACAATTAATCCTCCAATAATACCAAGAGCCACTGCATTTGATGTTGAACGAAAGCCATGCCACTTCAACGTAAAATAAATTAAAGCGGTAAACAAGAAAAAAGAATAGGTATGAGACATAGACCCCTCGTTGGTTACATAAAAAAACCAGTTGGTACCAAAGGCAATGATTAATAAGGTGATTGTTATTATGGTATCATTAAAAAAACGGATTAAGATTTTTCTTAACAATATTAAAGCCAAAAAAGCATAAAAAATACTACTCAACACAAGCCACATTTCGTATGGATTAGAATACCCGTCAGTAGGATAACCGGCTAATTTAGCTTGCTGATGAGCAATAAAAAAGAAAGGAGAATATAAAACAGATGTACCCATGCTCATTTTCTGCACTCTTGTACCGCCCTTTGTAGTTAAATACCATATTTTACCCGGAAAGTCATCAGGCAAATCATCAACAAACTGAAAACTCAAATCATGATAAATGAATGTAGCCGGAAGGTAGGAGTAGTAAGAAATAATATCATGGATGATAACGTTGTCTTTTCGCCAGGCCGAAATATTAAATACGGTCCACAGCCAAACAAACAAAGTGAAAAATATCATGATAAGGGAAATTCGATTTTTTGCTAAAAGAGCACTTTTTTGCAGAAACATGGCTATTCAGTTTTTTGAAATATAAATACCGCATAATCCTTCCCTGCATAGGTTTTAAAATTTGTTTCAGGACGGAATACTTTCAATTGTGTAAACTCAGGATTATTTTGTAATGAGTTAAGCGACAAATTCCTTTCCGGCCCAAAATGGGCATCCCACTGTATTATACTTCCTGCCAGGATATCTTCTCCGGGATTCTCTGCTGAAGGAATACGCTCATGGCAACGGTCGCTATCAAAAGGATCAATATCTAATTCATAACAAAAATAAGTATCGTAATAATAAATTTTTTGCTTATAATAATCGGTAGATTTTAACCACCCGGCTGCCTCATAAAGTACTTTTTCTCTGTTGTCAAGCTTTACAGGCACTTCATACAGCTGAAAAGGGGTACGAATCACAAAAAATAAAAATAACAGCAAAAAAGCATATTGAACAAACTGGTTAAACTTAAGCATTTGATAAACCAGGTTAAAACCTCGCAAGCTTATTATTGCTGCCAAAGGCATTACAGCAGCCATAACTCTTATCAAACCTGCTGATGCGCCAATGCCTTTCCACCATACCAGCGAATGTGCTGTAAAGTATACCAGGTAACCGCCTAAAATCAATATAATCTCATAATAAAAAGATTTGGGTTGCTTTTTGTTTTGAATAATATCAACCACATAACTAATAATTCCCAAAATCAGGAAAATCGCCAAAGGAATACCGTTAATATTTTTGGTGTGGTTTAAAAAATGCATTAAATCACCCGACCCGTAAACTCCGCTTTTGGCGGTATATGGATTTTGGGTAAAAAACCACCAGAAATCATCCAATATAAAATATCCAAGCAGACTAAAAATAAGAAATCCGGAAAGCAGGAAAGGAATCGCTTTAAATTGTTTTGCAACCATAAACGCCAGCAAAAACAGCGGGATAAAAATGAAACCTTCGGTACGGGAAAACATGATCAAAGAAATAACAACGGACGTTGCAATAAAATACTGGCTAAAAAAGAGATAAATAGACAGTACCAATATAAAGCCAAACAAAATCTCGGTTAACCCAGACTGTAGTAAAATAAAATAGATGGGGGTAAAACAAATAAAAAAAATGACCAACCATGCGTTTTTAAACTCTAGTTTTTTCAATGTTAGGTAAGCAAATAAGCCCGTTAATACACCAACCGTTACATTGAAAATTTGTAATCCCATAAATCCAAATTGAGAGAATGGCAAGCTTAAAATAGTAAATAAGGGTTTGCCCCAATGATCGAGTAACAAATGGGGATACTTAAAAGCAAATTTTGAAATCCGGAAATGACTGTAATTATCAGCTCCACCATATGCCGCTTCGGAATGCAAAACCAATATTCCAAAAAAAACAAATAATCCGGCAATAAAAAAAAAGATAAAATGTTTCTCTTTTAATCTCATAAATCAATTATGTGAAAATAAATTGTACTTAAAAATACAATAAATTGCTTTAACACCATCTTTCCAGTTTATTTTTTTCCCTTCTTCATAAGTTCTTCCATAATAAGAAATTCCCACTTCGTAAATTTTTACTCCTGGCACTTTGGATACTTTAGCTGTAACTTCAGGTTCGAAACCAAATCGTTTTTCTTTTAACTTGATTTTCTGGATCATTTCTGTTCTGAAAAGTTTATAACAGGTTTCCATATCGGTTAAATTCAAGTTTGTGAACATATTGGAAAGAAATGTCAAAAATTTATTACCAATGGTATGCCAGAAAAACAATATACGATGGGGGTTATTACCCATAAAACGAGAACCGTAAACAGCATCGGCGCCATCGTTAAAAACCGGTTTTAACAAATCGTTGTATTCATTTGGGTCGTATTCAAGGTCGGCATCCTGTATTACCAAATATTCGCCCGTAGCATTTGCTATTCCTTTATGCAAAGCAGCACCTTTTCCCTGGTTTTGCTCCTGGTTTATTAAACGAATATTATCATCGGGGTGATTTTTAATATACTCCTCGGCAATATTTTGCGTATTGTCTTTAGAACAATCATTGATAATAATAATTTCCTTTTTTATTGAACCCAGATTTACTTCTAATATGCGGCCTAAAATTTTTTCAATGGTATTTTCCTCGTTATAAGCAGGAATAATAATGGATAATTTATCAATCATCTTAACCTTTTAATTTTAAATATTAAGCGAAAATATTAATTATTTGCTTATGAATTACTTT
>CAZSIC010000147.1:2370-6799 GCA_964606845.1 uncultured Bacteroidales bacterium | reverse complement strand
ATTTCACGTAGTATACACACTTTCCAGGCGTGCGCCTTCGACCACTCGGCCATTTCTCCTCTTTTTCGTCTGCCAAATTTGAGGGCACAAAATACAAAAAATAAAGCAAAAAAAAATATTTATAAAGATATTTCTCCACTTATCGAATGATTTAGCTTTTGCTTTAATTCTTCATTTGTAAGCTGTGCTCCTAATAAAAACATTAATTTAGCAACAGCTGCTTCGGTTGTTATATCGTACCCGCTTATTATTCCTAATTTCTGCAATTCGTTGCCTGTTTCATATTTACTCATATCAACAGAACCGGCATAGCACTGGGTAACATTTAAAATTAACTTTCCCTTTTTAATTGCATCTTCAACCTCGCTCAGAAACCATTTATCGGTAGGAGCATTTCCTGCTCCGTAAGTTTCCATTACAATGGCTTTAACACTATCAATATTTAAGAGTGTATGTAATACTGAACGACTTATTCCGGGAAATATTTTTAAAATGATAATATTTGTATCTAAACTGGTATGCACAATTAAATCCTTTTTTACAACTGGATAATGAATCGCTGCATAATTATATTTTATTTTTATTCCTGCATTTGCCAGATGCGGATAATTGGGCGATTCAAAGGCATTAAAGTGTTCTGCACTATACTTTGTTGTTCTGTTTCCTCTTAATAATTTGTTTTCGAAATATACTGAAACTTCAGGCACTAAGGGCTGTCCGTTTTGTTCTGCTGCAGCAATTTCTACGGCAGAAATCAAATTCTCTTTGCCGTCTGTCCGCAATATACCAATGGGCAATTGTGAACCGGTAAAAATGACTGGCTTATCGAGGTTTTCTAACATAAAACTCAACGCTGATGCAGAATAAACCATTGTATCGGTACCATGCAATATTACAAATCCATCGTATTTAAGATAATTTTCTCCAATTATTTCAGCCAGTTGTTTCCAGACTTCCGGATTTAAATTGGATGAATCGATAAGTGGGTTAAATGAAATGGTATCTATGGTATATCCAAATCGTTTTAATTCAGGCACTTCAATTAATATCTGATTAAAATCAAAGGGCGATAAAATGCCTGTTTCGGGATGGTTTACCATCCCAATTGTACCACCGGTATAAATGATTAATATCGATTTCTTTTTCCCTTTATCCATAATCTACAACTTAAAAAGTTGTTTTGCATTTTTTGAGGTAACATCGGCTACTTCACTTGTCGAAATATTTTTTATTAAAGCTATTTTTTCTGCAATGTGTTTAATATATGCACTTTGATTTCTTTTTCCCCGTTTTGGTACAGGTGCCAAATATGGTGAATCTGTTTCTAACACGATATGATTTATATCAATATTACGAACAACTTTATCCAACCCCGCATTTTTAAAAGTTACAATTCCTCCTACTCCTATTTTAAAACCCCATTTAATAATTTGATCTGCCTGATTGTTATTGCCAGTAAATGCGTGAAACACCCCTGTTAACCGATCATCGATTTCTTCATCTACTATTTTAAAAATTTCATCGAAAGACTCGCGGGCATGGATTACAACCGGCAGATCATATTTCTTAGCCAGGTTTAGTTGCCAACGAAAGGCTTCTTCTTGTTGTTTCTGGTATGATTTATCCCAATATAAATCAATTCCAATTTCACCAACAGCTATAAAGTTTTCTTTGTTAAGCCATGATTCAATATTATCCACCTCATTTTTATAATCCTCATGAACCGAAGTTGGATGCAACCCCATCATTGGGAAACAATATGTGGGATATTTTTTTACCATATCCATAAGAGGATTTATTGTTGAGCTATCAACATTAGGCAACAATAATTTTATTACATTGTTATTGATAGCTTCTTTTATCACCTGATCTCTATCCTGATCAAATTCCGGCAAGTATAAATGTGTATGGGTATCGATGAATTGCATAATGTTTTTTGGTGATGCAAACATAAAAAAATTACTAAAAACAACAAACAAGAGGTATTTTATGTTTACACATTTTTTATAAGATGATTAAATCTCATTTTACCCTAATAAAAAAGGAGGCTCAATGGCCTCCTTAACAGTAATTTTATGTTTATTTATTATACTGCACCCTGCGCTAACATAGAGTCAGCTACTTTTACAAAGCCTCCTATATTAGATCCATTTACATAATTAATAAACCCATCGGATTCTTTACCAAATTTTTCACAGGTTGCATGAATGTCTTTCATGATTTGATGCAACCTTTGATCAACCTCTTCGCGAGTCCAACTTAACCGCAAGCTATTTTGTGACATTTCTAATCCAGATACTGCAACACCTCCAGCATTGGCTGCTTTACCAGGCCCGTATAAAATTTTATTCTCTATAAATACTTCAACAGCTTCAGGAACAGATGGCATATTTGCTCCTTCAGACACAACATAACATCCATTCGAAACCAGAATTTTCGCTTCTTCTTCGCTTATTTCATTCTGTGTAGCACAAGGCAAAGCAATGTCACACTTAACACCCCATGGTCTTTTACCTTCATAATATTCGCAACCAAATTTTTCGGCATACTCTTTAATACGACCCCGTTTAATATTTTTAAGCTCCATTATATAGGCCAACTTCTCGGCATCAATTCCATTTGGATCATGAATAAATCCGGATGAATCGGATAAGGTCACTACCTTACCTCCAAACTCGGTGGCTTTTTCAGTTGCAAACTGGGCTACATTTCCAGAACCTGATATGGTAACTGTTTTTCCCTTCATGGATTCACCACGAGTTTTCAGCATTTCTTCGGCAAAATAAACAGCACCATAACCAGTAGCTTCAGGCCTGATTAAACTACCACCATACTGTCTGCCTTTACCGGTTAAAACACCAACAAACTCATTTCTTAACCGCTTATACTGGCCAAACATATATCCAATTTCACGCCCACCAACTCCAATATCACCTGCAGGGATATCGGTATTATGGCCTATATGACGTGAAAGTTCTGTCATAAAGCTTTGGCAGAAGCGCATTACTTCATTATCGGATTTTCCTTTAGGATCAAAATCAGATCCTCCTTTTCCACCTCCCATGGGTAATGTGGTTAAACTATTTTTAAATACCTGCTCAAAAGCAAGAAATTTAAGAATACTTAAATTAACCGTAGGGTGAAATCGAAGTCCCCCTTTATAAGGGCCTATTGCACTATTCATCTCAATTCTGTACCCTTTATTAATTTGAATTTCGCCTTTATCGTCCAACCATGGAATTCTGAATAAAATTACTCTCTCAGGTTCGGCAATTCGCTCCAGTACTTTAGCATGTTTGTACTTAGGATTTTCCTCAATAAATGGAATTAAAGACTCTGCTACTTCCTGAACTGACTGATGAAATTCATTTTCGTTTGGGTTTTTGGCTATAATTTGAGCCATGAATTGTTCTACGCGTGGATCCATAATCTTTTAATTTTTTAGCCTGCCTGCTGGCAGGTAGTTTGTAATTTAGGTTTAATGCTAACAAACTTATGCAAAAAAATTTTAAAGGGAAATACCCTTATTGAAGAAATGCCTAAAAACATAACATTTAGGAAATGTTCTGAACCGTTGTGTTTTATATAAGCTAAGGGATAGCAAAGGAAAATTTACATTTTATGTTTTACAACACGCCATGATTTTGGTCATTTTTAAAAAGAGGAAATTAACTTGTATCGTTTACCTGGCAATGTTTTCAAAACGCCTTTAAACTCCAACTCCAATAAAAGAGGTGAAACTTTACTTGTAGGCATCTGAGCCTTAGCACAAATGATGTCGATAGGAGGTTCGTTAGTGGTGGATTTTAATATCTCAATAATTTTTTTCTCCTCATCTGATAAATCAATAAATAAATTTCTTTGGATCGCTTTTTGATTATTTTCATTTTCGGGCTGCCATCCAAGCAAATATTCGATATCTTCTACTTTTTCCAATAGTGCAGCTTTATTGATTTTAATTAGCTGATTACACCCTTTGGAGGACGGATCGGTAACTCTGCCGGGTACAGCAAAAACATCCCGATTATATGAGTTAGCAATATCAGCAGTTACTAAAGCCCCTCCTTTTTCGCCCGATTCAATAACAATGGTTGCATCCGAAAGCCCGGCAATGATCCTGTTCCGTTTAACAAAATTATTTTTATCCCGCTTCGATTTACTGGGAAAATCCGTCAACAGCATCCCATTTCCAATAATTTGTTTAGCAAGCGATTTATGCGATGCCGGATAAATAATATCTAACCCGTGCCCTAACACAGCAACTGTTGGTAAGTTATTATCCAATGCCGATTTATGAGCTGTAGCATCAATCCCATAAGCCAGGCCGCTTACGACGGTAATGCCATTATCCACTAAACTAGTGACGAGCATACGGGTACATTCCTTACCATAGGTAGAGGCCTGGCGGGTGCCTACGACGGCCAAAGCC
>CAZSIC010000147.1:0-2360 GCA_964606845.1 uncultured Bacteroidales bacterium | reverse complement strand
CCGGATCATGTCCTCTATCGGCTAAAGCGGTTACAAGTTTCTCACAAAAAACGATTCCTTCATCTGTAGCATTTCGGGTACCTACAATACTTAATACCTTTCGATTATTCATTGGAATGTCTCCTATTGCATAAAGCAGGATAGGCGCATCGATACAATGCTTTAATCGTTCAGGATAGTCTTTATCAAGATAAAAAATTACCCTGATTTTATTTTTTTCGATAAATTCAATCTCTTTTTCGGCCAGTGGCAGTACATTAGAGTTAATGATATTATTTGCTAATGTTTTACCAATATCTGGTATTTTAAGTAAACTTTTTTTTGATTCTTTAAATATTCCTTCATAATCACCAACATAAGCAACCAGCTTCTTAGCAGTTACATGGCCTACTTTTGGAATAAGACTTAAGGCGATTTTATATTTAAGCTTACTTTTGTCCATATAAAATAGATATTTTTTATGAATATAAAAATATAAAAAAAAGAGACACCTAATTAAAGATGTCTCTTTTATAAAAAATATAAACCTCGCTCGTAGGCTATACTTAAAATTATAATGTTCGTTTAAATTACTCCCTGATCTAACATTGCATTGGCAACTTTTAAGAACCCTGCAATATTGGCTCCTTTTACATAATTTACATATCCATCAGCTTCGGTTCCATATTTAACACAAGCTTCGTGGATATTTATCATAATTTGGTGCAGTTTTTCGTCTACCTCTTCTCTTGTCCAGTTCAATTTCATTGAATTTTGAGACATTTCTAATCCTGAAGTCGCTACACCACCTGCATTTGCTGCTTTACCAGGGCCGTATAGTATTTTGCTTTCAAGAATTACATCAACTGCTTCGGGTGTACATGGCATATTAGCTCCTTCCGAAATACAAATACAACCATTCTTAACCAACATTTCTGCATCTTCTTTATTCAATTCATTCTGAATAGCACATGGCAATGCGATATCAACTTTTTGTTCCCAAGGTTTATTACCTTGATAAAATGTTGCATTTGGGAATCTTTCAGCATAAGGAGCAACTACATCGTTATTAGAAGCACGAAGTTCTAACAAATAGTCGAATTTTTCCTGCGTGTTAATTCCTTCCGGATCATAAATATATCCATCGGGTCCTGAAATAGCAACAACTTTTGCTCCCAGTTCGGTAGCTTTTTGTGCGGCACCCCAAGAAACATTTCCAAATCCTGAAATCGCAACGGTTTTACCTTCGAACGATTCACCTTTGGTTGCTAACATCTCTTTGGCAAAATATACATTACCAAATCCTGTTGCTTCGGGACGAATTAAGCTGCCTCCCCAGTCTCTACCTTTGCCGGTAAATACGCCTGTATTTTCACGAGCTAATTTACGATACATTCCATATAAGAAACCTATTTCGCGTCCGCCAACACCAATATCACCTGCTGGCACATCTGTTTCGGGGCCTATAAGTTTCCACAATTCTAACATAAACGCCTGGCAAAAACGCATAATTTCTGCGTCTGATTTTCCTTTAGGGTTAAAGTCTGATCCACCCTTACCACCACCCATAGGTAGTGTAGTTAATGAGTTTTTAAAAATCTGCTCAAAGCCTAAAAATTTTAATCCACTTAATGTAACACTTGGGTGAAAACGCAATCCTCCTTTGTAAGGGCCAATGGCGTTGTTAAACTGAACACGGTAACCTAGGTTAACATGTATTTTACCGCTATCGTCTGCCCAGGGCACTTTAAAAGTTAAAACACGGTCAGGCTCAACGATTCGTTCAATAATACTGGCTGCTTCGAACTGAGGGTTTTGGTTGTAAATTTCCTCAATCGATTCTAATACTTCGCGTACAGCTTGCAAATATTCGGCTTCTCCCGGATGTTTTTGCTCTAGCTGAATAATTAATTTATCTACGTTCATTTTTTATATAGTTTTAATGTTGAACACTAAATCTGCACAACTATTTGTGCGTCTAAAAATTTAGTGGCAAAAGTAGGTTTTAATATTTAAATTATCCAATAAAAATATCATTTGAAAATATGATTTTAAACACATTTTTAGCAATTAAACCTATAAAAGAAATTATATTCGATTTAACGACTTTTTTAAAGTATTCTTCTGTTTTGGAGTAAGTCCAGTAATGCTAACAGGAGGATATTTGGCTACACCTTTTTTGGTTTGAATGCTAATAAATAATTCTTCTTTCAAATTAAAAAACGATTGATCGATTTTGTAACCATAATAATCCTTTTTTGGAATTTCAATTGCATTTCGTTTGCTATTCCAAGGCCTTAACGATACAAATCGTATAACAATTTTATTCCCCTGGGGATTGGGCCGTCCTTGTATGTGAAATTGCAATAAAAAAGTGGACA
>CAZSIC010000146.1:0-6885 GCA_964606845.1 uncultured Bacteroidales bacterium | reverse complement strand
TGAGTTTTTGATTGTTCCCGGAGTAACTATTGCCGGCATCGCAGGGGCAATACTTATTTTTATTGGTATTTATTTTGGATATAAAGATTTTGGCACACCAACGGGCCATTATATTCTTCTGGGAACTGCAGGAGTATCAATTTTTTCAGTCATTCTGATGCTGCGGGCAGGCACATGGGAGAAAATTATGCTCAATTCAAAGATAGAAGGTAAGACAAGTTCATCGCTCGAAAATGAAATAAATATTGGAGATATTGGTGAAACCGTAACCCGGTTAAATCCTTATGGTAAGATTTTTTTAAACGAAAAATATTACGAAGCAAAATCATCAAGTTCATATATCGATCCAAAAACAAAAATTCAGGTAAAAAAGATTGAAAGATCATATATTATTGTAAAACCCTTAAAATAAAATATTATGGAATTTTGGCCTATTGTAGCAGTAATTATCGGAATCATTGTATTACTTTATTTGTTTTTATATTTAATCCCTATTGGATTATGGTTCCAGGCACTGGTTTCCGGTGTAAGAATTTCTTTACTTCAACTTATTTTTATGCGATGGCGTAAAGTAACACCATCAGTTATTGTACGAGCCATGATTGAAGGAACAAAAGCCGGTTTGGCATTAAACCGAAACGATTTGGAAGCGCATTACCTGGCAGGTGGGCGTGTACCCGATGTTGTTCATGCATTGGTATCGGCAGAGAAAGCAAATATCGACCTACCCTTTAATATGGCTACAGCCATTGATTTGGCTGGCCGTGATGTTTTAGAGGCTGTTCAGATGTCGGTTAATCCTAAGGTTATCGATACACCTCCGGTAACAGCCGTAGCAAAAGATGGTATTCAGCTAATCTGTAAAGCCAGAGTTACCGTTCGGGCTAATATTAAACAATTGGTTGGTGGTGCAGGTGAAGATACTGTTTTAGCCCGTGTAGGGGAAGGATGTGTATCTTCTATAGGATCAGCCTCATCACATAAAGCTGTTTTAGAAAATCCGGATTCTATATCAAGAGTAGTGCTTGAGAAAGGACTTGACTCTGGAACCGCATTCGAAATTCTTTCCATTGATATTGCCGATATCGATATTGGTAAAAATATTGGCGCTGTACTACAAATGGATCAGGCCAATGCTGATAAAAATATTGCACAGGCTAAAGCCGAAGAACGACGAGCAATGGCTGTTGCATTAGAACAGGAAATGAAGGCTAAAGCACAGGAAGCCCGTGCAAAAGTTATTGAAGCAGAAGTAAAAATTCCATTGGCAATGGCAGAAGCTTTCAAGCAAGGAAACTTAGGCGTAATGGATTATTATAAATTTAAAAATATCGACGCTGATACCAAAATGAGAGATTCAATATCAAAACCAAAAAATAAAAAGAAAGACGATTAATTGTTGAGAAAAAGATTGCCTTCAAAGGCAATCTTTTTTCATGATTTTTTTGGTAATATTGATCAATTTTATACTTTTGTGCAACTTATTGGAGAGGTGGGTGAGTGGCTGAAACCACCAGTTTGCTAAACTGGCGTACCCGATTAGGGTACCGGGGGTTCGAATCCCCCTCTCTCCGCAAAGCATTGAAGACCAATGAGTAATCGTTGGTCTTTTTTTATTCAGGTAGCTAAAACAATAAAGGGGGATGAGAACGAAGGGTTGGAGGTTCGAACGGCGAAGCCTTCATGTGTATTGCCAAGTTGGCAATAAGAATAAAACATCTCAACAATAATAAAACACAATGCTATAAAAAAGGAATCTAAATTACAGATAGAAGTTCAAAATCCGGTAATTTTTTACTACTTTGCGCCCACAATTTAAACCCAAACCAAAAACATGTCATTAGTTGAAGAATTTGATAAAACCGGAAACCGTTTTTTTAAGTATCGAAGTTATTTGCCTGTAGTTTTATACCCTTTGGCAACATTGGTAGTAATCTTAAACTTTAAACAAGATATTAAGCTTCCTGAATTAACCTGGTCAATTATTTGTTTAAGCATTTCATTGTTTGGCTTGTTAATTCGTATACTTGTTATTGGGTTTACTCCCAAAGGAACCTCTGGCAGAAATACTGCAAAGCAGGTTGCCGAAACACTAAATACCAAAGGAATTTATTCTGTGGTGAGGCATCCTCTCTATTTAGGTAATTTTTTAATGTGGTTTGGTATTATTCTTTATGTAAATAACATTTGGTTTGCCATCGTTTGTACCCTACTATTTTGGCTATACTATGAAAGGATAATGTTTGCCGAGGAGCAGTTTCTAAAAGGAAAATTTGGTGATCAATATTTAAAATGGTCGTTGACAGCTCCACCCTTCTTCCCAAAATTAAACGGTTGGAAAAAAACAGCCCTTGAATTTTCATTTCGCAATGTTTTAAAAAGAGAATATAACGGCCTTTTTGCTCTTGGTGTTTCTTTTGCTTATTTAAATGTTTTAAAAAATTATATTAAAAATAAAGAATTAATGATTACCGATTTTTGGCTCTACACTTTAATCATTACTTTTTTAATTTTTATCATCCTAAGGACCTTAAAGAAAAAAACCAGGATATTACATGTTGAGGGTAGATAAATTCAAAGGGCGCCCGGTAACTTGAGCGCCCTTTTTTGATGTCAGAAAATAAGTAATAAGTAAACAATATTTTAAATCGAGTCTGTTTCAACTACCTTTGCCAGGATATCGGCATAAGGAATAAGCAGAAACTTTTTCCCTTCAATCTCGGCTTCAGTACCCGAAAATTCTTTGTAAAGCACACTATCGCCTACGTTGATGGCAGAATTTTCTATGGAACTAATAGCCACTACTTGGGCAATTTTCTTTTTCTCCTTTACCGAGTCAGGGATGATAATTCCCGATGCAGTTTTTTGCTCCTCCTTATCATCGGAAATATCCAATAAAACATGCTCGTTTAATGGTTGTAACTCTTTCATTTTTAATTAATTTTTACAGTTTAACTTTATTTTGATTCTAGTAATTCGTCTATTTTGGGTTTATTAAATCCAACAATCAACCGCCCGTTGATATCAATTTGTGGTACTCCTTGCTGTCCGCTCCTTTTAACCATTTCCTGCGCCATTTTCTGATCACGTGATACATCAATATCCCGAAAAGGAATTTTTTGTTCCTTTAAATAATTTTTAAGTGTATTACAATGTGGACAGGTAGGTGTTGAATAAACAACTACACGTTTAGCTTTCTTTTCTCCGCCAATTTGTGCAGCCGAATACAAAGCATTTTCGAAGAGGGATTTAAAAAATCCCGGCTCGTGGCAACCCTTAATTACTTTTACAGGCTTAACTCCGCTAAATTCAAGCAAAACAGGAGCTGTCGTAATCTCATATTGTTGATGTATATCGCGGGTTTTAGTTACATCAACAACTAAAAATTGCACATCGGTTAAATTTACTTCTACTTTTTGCAAATTTGTAAAAGCACAATCACTTTGTGGTGCTCCCGATTTATAAATCAACAAATAGCTTTTACTTCTATTTCTCAATGCTTGTTGCAATTCATTAAAAGATGTAATTCTTCTGAATTCCATTTCTAAAACATTTAATTATTTATATACCTGTATATCATTTTTCATGCCATTTAAGATTTTATTTCACAAACTGTAAAAATGACATATCAATAATTGCTTTTGGCAGTTAATCACTTTAAACTTTTAACATGGAATTGAATCTAAAATTTGTATCTTTACTTTAACCAATTCAATAAATGATACATTTAAACAGAAATTAATATTAAAATCAACACTTATGAAAATTAAAATTTTATTATCAGCACTACTTATTATGATGCTTTCTGCGAATGCGCAGGAAGAAAAAAAGCCGCTTGATTTTTCAGTATATGACAACTGGAAATACATAGAAAATAAGGGAATATCACACGACGGTAAATGGGTTTTTTATGAATCAAATCCGTATTATGGCGATGGAAAAACGGTGGTATACAACACACAAACGGAGGAAAAGACAGCAATTAAAAGAGCTAAAAATGCCAAATTTTCTCCTAACTCAGACTACCTTGTTTATAGAATTTATCCTTACACCGATACTATCAGGACAATGAAACTGGAAAAAACGGATAAAGATAAATTGCCAAAAGATTCATTAGGTATCCTGGTGTTACAAGATAATGAATTTATTACCTTGGAAAATATAAAATCTTTCAAACTACCAGAGAAATCATCATCATGGTTTGCTTTTTTACATACTGAAAAAGAAACAGACGATACAACAAAAAAAGAAAAAAAGAAAAAATTTGATAAAAAGGCTCCCAAAGAGTACAGTCTTACCATCATGAATCCTGTGGAAAATAAAAAGCACCAGTTTAAAAATATTACAGAATTTTCCATATCAAACAATGGCAAGTTGATAAGTTTTATCAAACAACAGAACGATACCCTTTTAAAATCTACCCTTTTTACTTTTAACACTGAAAAAGAAGAATTAGATAGCCTGGAATCCAAAGCAGGATTATCGAAGAAAATAAGCGCCGATTATGAAGGGAATTATTTTGCTTTCATTCATTCTAAAGATACTTTAGAAACTAAGGTTTACAGCTTATATCTCTATAATAACAACAAAAAACAACTTCAAAAAATTGCAGATACATTAACAAAAGAAATACCCGAAAAATGGACTGTAAGCGAGAATGGAAATATTTACTTTTCAGAGAATAACAAACGTTTGTTTTTTGGAATTGCGCCAAAACCAGAGACTGAACCTGAAGATACTTTACTAGACGAAGAAAAAGTTGTGCTGGATTTATGGAGCTGGACTGACCCACTATTACAACCACAACAGCTTAGCAATTTGGACAGAGAGCTTAAACGAACATATCTTACAGTATATCACATTAATGACCAAAAAATTATACAACTGGAAGATGAAAAAATAAAAAGAACCCAAAAAAATAGAAACGGGAATGGTGAAATTGCGTTAGGATATTACACCGAACCTTATGAAAAATTAATTTCGTGGGAACTGCCTCGTTATTCAGATATCTTTATCATCAATATCAATACCGGAGAAAAAATGTTGTTTAAAGAAAAGTTCAAAGGCGAAATAGGCCTTTCACCCGACAACAAATATATATTATGGTACGCATATAATGATAGCTCCTGGCATGCTTACTCCATTAAAAATAAATCAACAAAAAATCTTACTGGAAATATTCAACTTAACTTTTACGACGAAGAGTTTGATTATCCAATGGACCCAGGTTCTTATGGAGTTGCACGTTGGACCAAAAACGATGCCGAAGTATTGATTTATGACCGCTATGATATTTGGAAAATTGACCCTGAGATGAAAAAATCACCGGTTAATATCACCAACCAATGGGGAAGAAATAATAATACTCAGTTTAGGTACATTCATTTGGATGATGAAAACGAATTTATCAACCCAAAACAAGACTTATTACTTAAATCATTTAATTTCGACAACAAGCAATCAGGATTCTACACATGTAAATTAAACGGCAAATATGATCCTGAGCAATTAATTGCCGAAGATGTTTATTATTACAATCCTGAAAAAGCAAAAGAAACTGAAAAAATCATCTGGCAACGCAGCAGTTTTAAAGAATACTATGACCTGTGGATAAGCGATATTGATTTTACCAATGCAGAAAAAATTTCCAATGAAAATCCGCAACAAGATGAATATTTATGGGGAGATGTTGAACTATACAAATGGATTACTGCTGATGGAACAGAAGAAGAGGGCTTATTGTACAAACCCGAAAATTTCGACCCAAATAAAAAATACCCGATGATTGTATATTTTTACCGGTTACATTCAAATAATATTCACAGACATTATGTACCAAAACCCAGCCGGTCAACAATAAACCCAACATTCTACACCAGCAACGGATATTTTGTTTTTATGCCCAATATAAGGTATAAAACCGGTTATCCTGGAGAAAGCTCATACAACTATGTGGTAAGCGGTACACTTGCTTTATTAAACGAACGACCCTATTTAGATAAAGATGGTATAGGTATACAAGGACAAAGCTGGGGCGGTTACCAGGCAGGATTTATTATTACCAAAACCGATTTATTTGCAGCAGCATCGATAGGTGCTCCTGTTTCTAATATGACCAGTGCATACGGCGGCATAAGATGGACATCAGGCATGAGCCGAATGTTCCAGTATGAAAGATCTCAAAGCCGAATTGGTGGTACTTTATGGGAAAAACCACTACATTACATTGAAAATTCACCGGTATTTTATGCTCCCAAAATTAACACTCCGGTACTTATCCGCCATAACGATGCTGACGGCGCAGTGCCATGGTATCAGGGAATAGAATATTTTGTAGCTTTAAGAAGGTTAAATAAACCGGTTTGGATGTTAAATTACAACGGGCAACCTCATAACGAGAAAAATAAAAGTCCGAATACGAAAGATTTAAGTATCCGTATGATGCAATTTTTTAATCACTATTTAAAAGATGACCCAGCACCTGACTGGATGAAATACGGCATTCCGGCTACTGAAAAAGGAAAAACGCTAGGATATTAAACCTTTTTTATTAGCAAAAGGCATAATAACAAGCAAAGGGCGCAAAGATTTTACTTTGCGCCTTTTGTAGTTTATCTAATTTTAATCATTTTTAGAATTGTATCTGCATATTTTAAAACAATTCTTAACGTTGCAAAATTGAATCTCCCAAGCAGGAAACCAAAAGGAGGCATAATTACCTTCAACCAATGAAGTAATAATACGGCCAAAAGCAGTACCTATAATGATACCTATAGCCATATCAATCATATTGCCTTTTACGGCAAATTCCTTAAATTCTTGATATATTATCACACGAATATATTTTGGTTAAACTACTGAATATTTGAATGTTACATTTTTCTA
>CAZSIC010000145.1:0-6926 GCA_964606845.1 uncultured Bacteroidales bacterium | reverse complement strand
ATCCCTAAATGGTATTTTTTCCAGATAATCGAAAGTAACCTTATTTTGTGCTTTTACCCATTCTTCAGTTTCTGGTGAGCGGTCGTCTTCGAGCCAACGGTATGGATCTTCAACCTGTGTTCCAAAATATTCATCAACCTGATCAACCTTTTTTGTTTCAGGATATTTTACGGGCGATTGATTACATTGGGTAAATCCTATTAAAATAATTAGTAAAAAAAGAAGTTTTATTCGTTTCATATTTTTTTATATTTTATTCTTTAACAAACTTACATTAATTTGAGCATAAAATAGACAATATCAATCTTGTAAATTTAAAAAAGAATTAAAAGTTTTCAAAATATTATATAACCACCAAATTTCATTTAATCATTACAGAAAAAAGGTAATAAAAAAGGCAGAGTTAACGCTCTGCCTAATTGATTATTATATAAATAGTTTCAGACTACTCTTTTTTACGGTCGGGCTTAGGTAAAAGAGCTTTTCTTGAAAGTTTTAATTTCCCGTTTTTAGGATCAACATCTAAAAGCTTAACTTTAACTTCATCACCTTCTTTAAGCACTTCTTCTACTTTTTCAAGTCTGCGCCACTCAATTTCTGAAATATGAAGTAATCCTTCTTTACCTGGTAAGATTTCAACAAAAGCACCATAAGGCATCACAGATTTTACTGTTCCAACATACTCTTTTCCGGTTTCCGGTACTTCTATAATACCTTTAATCTTATCAAGGGCTGCTTCAATATCCTCCTGGTTTTCAGAGAAAATATCGACTATACCCGATCCACCTTCCTCGGTAATGGTTATCGTAGATTTGGTTTTTTCCTGGATTTCCTGGATTACTTTTCCTCCCGGCCCAATCACTGCACCAATCATATCTTTAGGAATGATGATCTGTACAATTCTTGGTGTATGAGGTTTCAACTCAGTTCTTGGTTCAGATAAGGTTTCAAGCATTTTGTTTAAAATATGCATTCGTCCTTCTTTTGCCTGTTCCAGGGCTTTGGTAAGGATTTCGTAAGACAGCCCTTCAATTTTAATATCCATCTGGCAAGCTGTTATACCATCGGCAGTACCTGTAACTTTAAAATCCATATCGCCAAGATGGTCTTCATCTCCAAGGATATCAGAAAGCACAGCGTATTTCCCGGATTCTTTATCGGTTATTAAACCCATAGCAATCCCTGAGACGGGTTTTTTAATTTTTACACCGGCATCCATAAGGGATAGTGTTCCGGCACAAACGGTAGCCATTGATGATGAACCGTTAGACTCTAAGATATCAGAAACAACACGGATGGCATAAGGATTATCTTCACCCTCAGGGACCATTCCCTTTAATGCTCTGAGTGCAAGGTTTCCATGTCCAACTTCACGGCGACTTAAGCCACGTACCGGTCTTGCATCACCTGTTGAAAACGGAGGAAAATTATAATGTAAAACAAATTTTTCGGTACCCCGTACCAATACCTGGTCAATAATTTTCTCATCGAGCCTGGTTCCTAAAGTTACCGTAGTAAGAGACTGAGTTTCGCCACGGGTAAAGATTGCTGAACCGTGTGCCGCAGGCAGATAGTCTACCTCGCACCAGATAGGCCTAATCTCATCGGTTTTTCGTTCGTCTAAACGAATCCCTTCGTCCAGAATAAGATTCCGAACCGCTTCTTTTTGCACCTCATGAAAATACCTTGAAATATGCGTTTTATTTACTTCTTCCTCTTCATTTTCAGCTTGAAGCTTTTCGGTAAATGTTGTTTTTATTTGCTCAAAAGCCTCGGTACGTTCGTGTTTCTCCTTGTTATTTTTTGCCGCTTTATATACTTCGTCATAAAGTTCTTTTTGCATTCTTTCACGAAGCCCTTCGTCATTAGTTTCATGCTCGTAAGCCCTCTTTTCCTTGTTAATCTCTTTGGCAAGTTCAATTTGGGCCATACATTGCATTTTTATAGCTTCGTGGGCAAATTTTATGGCTTCTAACATTTCTGCTTCAGAAACCTCGTTCATCTCACCTTCAACCATCATTACATTTTCGAGGGTAGCCGCTACCATAATATCGATATCAGCTCTTTCCAGCTCATCAAAAGTCGGGTTTATCATATAATGTCCGTCAACTCTTGCTACACGTACCTCTGAGATTGGCCCGTGAAAAGGAACATCTGAAATACTTAATGCTGCTGATGCAGCCAATCCTGCCAGTGCATCGGGCATAACGTCTTTATCGGCCGAGATAAGATTTACTGTTACAAAAGTATCGGCATGATAATCTTCCGGAAACAGTGGCCGCAAAGCACGGTCAACTAACCGCGAAATCAGTATTTCATAATCGGAAGGTCTGGCTTCTCTTTTCAAAAATCCGCCTGGAAAGCGTCCAAACGAAGCAAATTTCTCTCTATATTCTACTGAAAGAGGCATAAAGTCAACATCCTCTTTGGCTTCTTTTGCCGAAACAACAGTAGCCAGAAGCATGGTACGCCCCATTTTTACAACAACCGACCCGTCTGCTTGTTTTGCCAGCTTACCTGTTTCAAGGGTAATGGTTCTATCTCCACCCAGATCAATTGTTTTTGAAATTAAATTATACATATATCTTCTATTAAAAATTAATTCTTTTTTCTTATTGTAAGGTAATAAGAAAAAAGGCAATCAAAAATTGCCTTCATCTTTTATTTACGGAGGTTAAGATCTTTAATCAGCTCTCGATATCTTTCTATATCTTTACTTTTAAGGTAATCAAGCAAACGTCTTCTTTTTCCTACCAGTCTTACCAGGGCACGCTGTGTACTGTAATCTTTTTTATTGGTCTTTAAATGACTGGTTAAATGAGTAATACGATGCGTAAAAAGAGCAATCTGTCCTTCGGTTGAACCGGTGTTTGTTTCAGACTTTCCAAATTCCTTAAATAGTTCCTGCTTTTTCTCTGCTGTTAAATAGCTCATACTTTTTACAATTTATTTTATTATTCTATTATATACATTTTAAGACCTGCAAAAATATTTATTTTTTTTCATAAACCAACAATAAATAGTTAAAAACTTTATTAAATTTTAATGTAAATAGCTTTTACTTAATTTATTGGTTTTATATAATCATGTATTTTGGAACAACACTTTTTTTAATGTGGTAATCTGTTCAGGATTTCCCAGCACAAAAATCTGGTCCTTTTCGGTAATTTTTACATCAGGTGTAGGATTAACAATATAATGATTATCAGCTTTTTTTATGCCAATTATATTTGCACCGGTCGTTGATCTTATAGTCCATTCGCCAATTGATTTTTCGGTAAATGTAGCAACCATTCCTTTACAATGTATCTCTTCGATATGTACGCCTTCGCTCTCGCGTAACATTACAAACTCAACAAAATCAATGACATCGGGTTGGGCTACCAGCTTAGCCATTCGCTGGCCTCCAATTTTATCGGGCATGATAACATTGGTAGCTCCGGCGCTTCGTAATTTTTTATCCGAATTAAAGTTCGATGCCCTGCTTATGATGGTAATATCAGGATTCATCGAGCGAGCCGTAAGCACCACAAATAAGTTATCAGCGTCTTCGGGTAAGGCTGTAATTAAAGCTTTGGCTGATCCAATTTTAGCATCTGTTAATGTCTGATCTTCGGTAGCATCGCCATAAATATATAACAGCTCAGCTTTTTGCCTAATATCCTGAATAATTGATTCATTACTGTCAATAATAACAATCGGAAATTTATGTCTTTTTAACTCTTCGATGGCTTGTCGTCCGTTGCGGCCATAGCCAACAACAATTACGTGGTTTTTTAGTTTTTCGATTTTTGTTTTCACTTTATTATCTTTTAAATAGTTTCTAAAAACTCCATCAACAATATACCGGGTAAGGGTTGTCACAGCATAAGCAAATATCCCGAAACTAAAAATAATTAAAAAAGCGGTAAAAAATTGCCCAAAATCGGAAAGTGGCCTTACCTCGCGGAAACCTACGGTTGAAATGGTAATAATCGTCATAAAGAAAGCTTCAGCAAAAGAAAAATCTTCAATAATAATATATCCAATCGTTCCAAGCACAAATACTGCCATTAGCAAGCCAATGGCAATATAAATCGATTGAAAATTTTCTTTACTCAGCGGGGATGTTTTCATCGAATATTTTTAATAATATAATTTCCAATTTGACAATTTAAACATTCCTTAAAAGTACAATATTTATTTTTCAATTGTATTAAGGCTTGCGTTTCAAATGCATTTTCAGGTTTAATTCCCAGTTTTTTCCATTTCGAAATAATTGAATTACTTTCCGGTTTAATCGTTGAAAGCAAGTTAAGTGCTCTTTCCGGCAAATCAGCATTCCCTTTATGTTTGCCATACACAAATAAAAAGGGGATAACAGTATTTATTAAAAGAATTTGTATAGCAGATTGGCCTAATGGCTTAGGTTTTTTTACCGATTTTTTGTAAAAATGATAATGAGTATCCCAATATTCAGATGGTTTTGCCTGTAACATTTTCCTGATCTTTTGCATATCTTCCTCCTCCATCATTTTAGAAAACAGGCTTTTTGATTGATAGATTAACATAGCAAATTGGGCTAATCGGATGGTAGGGAAATTGCCTGGCCGCGATCGTAAAAATTTCCACAAGTGTTTTTCTATAGGTTTTAAATTAAATTTACCTCTTAAAAAATAATATTCACTTTTTAATTTTAAGAAATAATCATTACCGTTTTCTTCGTTTAAAAATCCTGCCTGTCCGAATAATAAGGCTTCAATTTGAGTTAAGTTATTTTTATGTTTTGCAATAACCTTTAAAGGGAGCGACTTTGCCAGCAATTCAAAAGGTTCTGTATTTAGCTTAAACCCGAAATTGCGGGCTAGCTGGCAATAAAAGGTTTCCTCCCAGTTATTGTGGGATTGTTTCAATTGTCGTTTAATTCTTAATGCTTTTTCTTCTAATCGTTCTATTGTTAATGCTTCCATCCATTTTTTGATCAGGAAATTATCAACCGTAGGGATGTCTTTTTCACAAGCAATCCATGATTCGCTATTAATTAGTTTTTCATAATTTTTATACAAAACAGCATCATATTTAACCTCTAAGGTAGGTACAATCGTATTGTTGGTTAAAAAAACTTCCCTATCATGCTTATCAACAACCTGCAAAATTACACTATCATATGCTTTATCTTTATGATGTTGATGATGATACCAGTCGGATGATTTTTGATGGATTTCCACATTTCCTGCCCAGATAGTATTGCCAATTTTAATTTTTGCATTAAAAAAATCGGGGCCTGAATCATTATTGTGCAACCCAGGGTTAATGACTTCTACTTTTTCGTTGGTTTGGGTTTGTAGGTTATTAGTATTAAACAACTTATATTTCCACAGATAATGTAAAAATTCTTCTTTCATAAAAAGTTTATGAATGAGTTAAGTATATGGATAAAAATAATAAAAGAAACAGAAATTACAATAAAAATCAGACAATCCCTTTTTCAAACAGAAGGCCTTCCATTTCCTCCTGGATTTCTTTGGCCTTTTTACCGGCAGTTTTAGCAAAATCGTGAGCTTTACCTGCATAGATAATCGACCTTGCTGAGTTTACTATTAAACCACAATTTTGATTCATCCCATGCTCTGCAACTTCTTTTAGGCTCCCACCCTGCGCTCCAACTCCGGGAATCAATAAAAAATGTTCAGGTATATATTCACGTATTTTTTTTAGCTGCCTGGCCTGTGTAGCACCTACAACATACATCATATTATCTTTTGAACCCCAAGGCATTGACTTGCGTATTACATCTTCAAATAAATGGCTCCCATTTTGATTATTCAGAAAAAATTGAAAATCCGAAGCACTTTCGTTGGAGGTTAGCGCCAATAAAATAACCCATTTATTTTTAAACTGAAGAAATGGAGTAACAGAATCTCTGCCCATATATGGAGTCACAGTAACGGCATCGCAATTAAAATTTTCAAAAAAAGCCCGGGCATACATTTTGGATGTATTCCCAATATCGCCGCGTTTGGCATCGGCAATAATAAAGATTTCAGGATGCAGAAGATTAATGTAATTGATCGTTTTTTCGAGGCTTTTCCATCCGGAAACACCGGCAGCTTCATAAAAGGCTATATTAGGCTTGTAGGCTATGGTATAAGGAGCAGTGGCATCAACAATTTGTTTATTAAACTCAAAAACAGGATCATCGGTATCGAGCAAAAATTGAGGAATTTTTGTAATATCTGTATCTAAACCGACACATAGAAAACTCTTTTTCTTTTTTATTTGCTCAAAGATTTGTTGGTAGTCCATTTTGTTCTGAGTTTATTGATTTAAATTTAGGTTGCAAGTTTATTAAGGGTTTGAATATAAAGGAATATATGGGTATAAGGGAATAAGGGAATATGGGTATAATGGAATATGTAGAAAAGATGATAGTAAACATCAAAGATATATTTATATGGTTTTTGACTAACAACATATTTATTTTTTATAGATTTTAAGTTGTGATTTTACAAAATTAATATATCCGTTTAAAGTAATTTTTGCATCTTCGATCAAACTAATTCCTTTATCATAAATTTCTTTGTTTATATATTTAAAATCATAGCAAGAAATCAAGTGATCTTTTAATTCATAGATTGAAGCTCTTGAAATTCTGTAAAACTGTATTCCCTCCTGAAAATTAAATCTACCATAACCCTCAGAAATATTAGCAGTTGAACTCACGCTTGATTTTCGGATTTGAATATCTAAATTATATTTTTCTTCAACGGGTAATAAAGGAATAACTTCTCTATAAAAAAACAATTTCACAAGTCGTGCTTTTTTCCATGCTTCAAGAGTAGTAAAGTCTTTGTTTTCATTGTATCCTTTTCTATCCATATTCATATAAAAAAGTTACTTATCTTTTCCTTTATCTCTATTAGTTCTTTATTCCCTTATTCCCTTAT
>CAZSIC010000144.1:0-6996 GCA_964606845.1 uncultured Bacteroidales bacterium | reverse complement strand
ACGGTCATAATCATATTTTTATCCACAAATACATCATAATTGTTTTCAAAATCAACATTTAATGAAATTCCTTTATGGTCGGCTATGGTTTTAAAGAGTTGCAAATTTCTATTAATGATCGAATTTAAACTAACCAGTTCGGGATGGAAGTTTATTTCGCCCCGCTGGCTTTTTGCCCATAACAATAAATTCTCCAACAAATCGCTTACCGATTGAATAGATTTCATAAAAACATTAAAGACATCCAACAGATTTTTATTGTTCATCACCTCTTCATCCTCAAGCAGCATCTCAATTAGGGATCTTAAATTACCAACAGGGCCGCGCAAATCATGTCCAATAATTAGAAACATCTTGTCTTTTGTAACATTAATGCGGGCAAGTTCTTCTTTTTGCTTTTCAAGCAATTGATTTTGTATCCTTCGGTGCTTTAAAGAATGTAACACATATAAAAAAGTACCAGACAAAATTCCCAAAATAATTAATAAAGCGATGCTAAACAATCTGGTACGGTGCAGTTCAAGCTCTTTAATCTTTTTGTCTTTATTTAAAAGGTCAATCTCAGCCTGCTTCTTTTGTTTCTCGAGCCGGTATTCCAAATCAAATATTTTTTCTGACAACTCCTGATTAAAAAGCGTGTCATTTAAAGCAATGATTTGATTATTAAAATCAGCAGCTTTTTTATAATTACCCAAATTATAATTTACGCGTGACAAAACCTTGTAAGCATCTCGAATAAGCAAACGGGCACCCACTTTTGTCGCGAGGTCAAGGCTTCTTTGGGCAAAAAATTTAGCTTCATGATGATTATCGTTTTGACAATATAAAAATGATTTTTTTACATAAGCATTGGCTAGCAAATCAATATCCGAATCTTTATCGACGGTTTCAATGGTTTTGTCATAATTTTGATGAGCTTTTTCAAACTGATTTTGTTCGAAATAAACATCACCTATATATTTATAACAAACAGCCTGCCCGGGAATATTATTTAATTCAATTCTTAAATCCAAAGCTTTTTCAAAATTGCCCAGGGCATCATCGTATTCTTTTTTTAACATTTTTGATCTGCCTAAATTCAGATAGATATAAGCCAACATTCTTTTGTGATTAATGGCTTCTGCAATATCTTTGGCTTTAAGTAAATTCTCAATGGCAATGTTATAATACTCCTGATAGATATATAAATTGCCGATATTAATATATGAATACCCTTCTTGTTCTTTGTCGTTATATTTTTTTGCAAGTTCCAACCCTTTAAAATAATAATCAAGCGATTCTGAGTATTTTCCCAAAATACGATATGCAACACCTACAAAACTATGCGCCTGAATATAGTTTTCGAGGTCGTCATACTTTTGAGCTAACTCCATTGCTCTTAATCCATGCTCGATTGATTTGTCCGGGTTAGAATTGCGTAATTCCCAACTGAGCTCATTCAGAATTTCTGCTTTCAATGAATCGTGTGATGTGTTAAGGACCTGATATAAGCTATCAACAATATTCAAGTTGTTAGAATAGATACTTGTTGTAAAAATTGCCAGCAAAAAAATTAAGAAAATTTTTTTCATATCTAATAGAAGGGTTTCTTACAAGCTCATAATTATGTAAAAATATACAAATTATTATAGAATATTACCTTATTTTTGACTGTTTATCAAAAAATTATACGCAAGTTAAAATTTTTAATACATCAATTTAAAAAATTACATAACCATAATGATACTCCCAATGATTTGGTTTAATTTTTGTTATAAAATAAGAAATTTAAAATCCCAAACACAATGAAAAAAGCATCTACCATTTTACTTTTATTTTTTTTAAGTACGATTAATGTTTTATCGCAAAACATTGATGCACATGTATTTGAACCTGAAGAAATAAAGCCTACAAAAATTTATAAAACAAATTCCGATCTGGCAATACACATTTTTATTAGAGACCGCAGGCAGTCAGCAAATTTGTATCAAGACCAGGTTTACAGAGCCATTGGAAATTACCTGAAAAAATCTTATCCTAAAACCAAAGTACATCTAATAAATAACATCCGGAATATAAATACTCCCGATCCTAACAAAGTAGTTGTTATTATTGATTTAACAGATTTTTTTGTTGCAAAAAGATACAATAAATGGATTGGCAGGACAGCCTTAAACATTGCAATTATTGATTTCCGTGATAGTAAAATTAAAAAATATACTTACAAAGTAACAGAAACATCTACTAAACCAAATAGGAAATCATTACAATCTGCAAAATCAGCATTAAATACTTCTTTTAAAATGGCTTTGTTAAAATTAATTAATCATGTCGAAAAGTCGATCAAAGGGGAAGGTTCATTTGAATATATACAGCAAATAAGCCAAATTGAGAGAGATGAAACTAAGAAAACAAAAGAAAATCTAAAACCCATTAAAGAGAAGTACGCGGTATTTTATTCAGATGTTGATAAAAATATTCCTGAGATATCAAATAAATTTGAAAACAGGTATGCTTTAATTATTGGAAACGAAGATTACAGCTCTTACCAAAAAGGATTAAACCAGGAATCTAATGTAGATTTTGCTGAGAATGATGCAAATACTTTTAAGCTTTATGCCGAAAAAATATTTGGAATACCTGAAGATAATATCATTTTTTTAACCAATGCCAAAGTTATTGAATTTAGCCGAGCCATCAATAAATTAAATTCTATTATTAAAAACCTTAATGGCGAGGCTGAAATATTTTTTTATTATGCAGGCCATGGTTTCCCCGATGAAAAAACAAAAGAACCTTATTTAATTCCGGTGGATGTAAGTGGAACTGACCTTGAATATGCAATTAGCCTAAATGATATTTACAATAAACTAACCGAATATCCCTCAAAAAAAGTAACCATCTTTTTGGATGCTTGCTTTAGCGGTGGTGCAAGAAATCAGGGACTAATTGCTGCGAGAGGAGTTAAAATACAACCCAAAGAAAATATTTTACAAGGAAACCTGGTTGTTTTTTCAGCAAGTACTGGCACCCAATCTTCTCTACCATATAAAGATCAACAACATGGATTATTTTCCTACTATTTATTAAAGAAAATTCAGGAAACCGAAGGAAAAATTAATTATTCTGAATTATTCGATTATATCAACCAGCAAGTTAGTGTTAAATCGGTTTTAATTAACGATATGGAGCAAAATCCACAAATCAACATTAGCCCTGAGATAGAATCAACGTGGGAAGGATGGACTATAAGATAAAATCACTCTTCTATTTTCTTAAGAAGTTAATCAACATTTATTAAACTTTTCAAACAAACATTTACAAAAAATGTATGTTTGTATTTGTAATAATTTAATAATTTAGCATACTTATTTGATATATTATTTCTGGTTACAACAAAAAACACTTAAAAATCAATGGAATTATTAAAGGTAGAAAATATTGAAAAGCGATTTGTCAATCACCTGGCACTGAACGATGTAAATATGTCTGTTCCGGAAAACAGTATTTTTGGACTACTGGGACCCAATGGAGCAGGAAAGACAACGCTCATTAGAATCATAAACAGAATAACAGCGCCTGATAGAGGACGTGTATTTTTGCATGGCAGAGAAATGAAACCCAAAGATATCCATGATATTGGATACTTACCCGAAGAGCGTGGATTATACAAAAAAATGAAAGTAGGCGAGCAAGCATTGTATTTAGCCCGCCTGAAAGGGTTATCGAAAAGAGATGCGCTAAAAAAACTAAAATACTGGTTCGATAAATTTGAAATTCAGGCTTGGTGGGATAAAAAAGTAGAAGAGCTTTCTAAAGGAATGCAACAAAAAGTACAATTTATTACCACCATTTTACATGAACCCAATCTTTTAATTTTTGATGAACCTTTTAGCGGATTCGACCCAATTAATGCCAATTTGCTAAAACAAGAGATTTTAAAATTAAAGAAAAAGGGTGCAACCATTATTTTCTCAACGCACAATATGGGATCTGTAGAAGAGTTATGTGATCATATCACGCTTATTAATAATGCAGAAAATATTTTGGAAGGCCCCATCGATAAAATCCGGCATGATTATAAATCAAATATTTACGAAATAACATTCAACGGAGAAGCTCAAAAATTAGAATCAGCGCTAAATCGGCATTATAAAATTATTGAGCATAAAAAAATAAATGGATACAATGGAGTTCGGGTAAAATTGTTACACCAAACCAACGAGAACGAACTTCTTTCTCTAATTCTTCCCGCTGTTGAAATTATATCATTTAATGAACTTGTTCCCAGCATGAACGATGTATTTATAAAAGTTGTAAATGAGAATAAAAAATAATTGTGCCATAAAATATTTTAATCAATCATGAACAAAATAAACCTGATTATATCGAGAGAATACTTAACCCGAGTTAAGAAAAAATCATTTATTATAATGACCATTTTAGGGCCTATCCTTTTTGCTGCATTATTTATTGGCCCTGCATGGATTGCTTCATTAGAAGATACAGATATAAAAAATATTGCAGTAATTGACAGTTCGGGTATTTTTATCAATAAACTTCCCGATGCCGATTATATTAAATTCAAATACATCGAAGATCAATCGTTAAACGAAGTAAAAAAGAATTTTCCCGAATCGGATTATTATGCTGTTTTACAAATAATGCCAAGCATATCTTATGAACCAAGTGCCGTACATCTCTATTCCAAAAAGAAAACCAGCTTTTCAGTTAAATCGCATATAGCCAGCTCTATGGAAAAAGAGCTAAAAAACAAAAAACTACGAAGCCATGGAATTAATGAAGAGGTTTTAGAGTCTATAAAATCTGATGTTTCCATAAGAACAATTCAATGGACCGATGACGGTGATGAAAAAGAAAGCTCTACAGAAATTGCTATGGCTGTGGGTTATGCCGGCGGCTTTATGATTTATATTTTCATTTTTATGTTTGGAGCCCAGGTAATGCGTGGTGTAATCGAAGAAAAATCGAGCCGGATTGTTGAAATAATTGTTTCTTCGGCCAAACCATTCCAGCTTATGATGGGAAAAATTGTGGGCATTGCATTGGTTGGATTAACCCAGTTTTTACTTTGGATTATCCTGACATTTATAATTGTTAGCGGCGTAAAAACTGTATTCTTCCCCGAGCTGGGAACAAAAAATGCGCAAGAAGTTGTAGTACAGGATTTTTTCGAAGGTCAAGATATGGAACAAGCTGAAAATATTCAGCCACAAAACATGGATCAATTCTCAGGTATTTTCAATTCCATAAAATCTATTGATTTCGGTGTAATGATCGGCTCCTTTATTTTCTTTTTCCTTGGCGGATATTTATTGTATGGGTCTTTATTTGCTGCGGTGGGCTCTGCCGTAGATAATGAAGCCGACACACAGCAATTTATGTTCCCGATAACAATACCGCTGGTACTTGGAATATTTGTGATGATTAATGCTATTAATACTCCCGATAGCCCGGTTGCATTCTGGTTTTCCATTATACCACTTACTTCGCCCATTGTAATGATGGTTCGGATACCTTTTGGTGTCCCGTACTGGGAAATTGCACTATCCATGGGTTTATTAATTTTAACATTTATAGGTTCTACCTGGATGGCAGGAAGGATTTACCGAACAGGGATTTTAATGTATGGCAAAAAGGTAAACTACAAAGAGCTTTGGAAATGGATAAGATATAAATTTTAATATAAAACTAAAGGGAGCTGGAACAATTTCGGCTCCCTTTTTTATTGATTAAATAACAAATTGAATAACGATTATTCGTATTTTTGAATCTTTCAATCATTTCAAAAACTTTTTTATGAGAATTGCCATCATTGATATGGGCACCAACACTTTCAATCTGTTAATAGCAGAAACAACTGAAAGTAAAAAATTTAATATCATCTTTAAAGATAAAGCAGGAGTAAAACTCGGTAAAGGTGGTATCAATCAAAAAGTGATTACTCCAGAAGCTTTCCAACGAGGACTCGATGCAATAGAAAAACATCTTAAAACCATTCAAAACTATAAAGCCGATAAAATATATACTACTGCAACCTCCGGTGTTAGAAGTACTCAAAATGGCAATGAATTTGTTGAAACATTAGAAAAACAATTCAACATTAAAATTCAAATTATTTCTGGTGATCAAGAAGCCGAATTAATTTACCGAGGCGTAAAACAAGCTGTTGCGTTTAATGAGCACAATGTATTGATTTTAGATATTGGTGGTGGCAGCAACGAATTTATAATAGCCAACAAGTCCGGTTTATTATGGAAAAAAAGCTTTGACCTGGGAATTGCCCGGTTATTAGACCAATTTAATCCGTCGGACCCAATAACTGAGAATAAGATTACTGCGGTAGAACAATATATCGATCAACAACTTATTTCTTTATATAAAGCCGTTGAAAAATACCAACCCACAAAATTAATTGGCTGTTCCGGAACGTTTGATTCTTTCAGAGCCATGATTCTGGCTAAAAACGGAACTATTCCAACAGAAGAAAAAAAACAGAACCATTACGAAATTAATCTTAAAGATTACAGCCATCTTCATCAGGAATTAATAAAATCAACTACAGCAGAACGCCTAAAAATGGAGGGACTTGAAATCGTAAGAGTTGAGATGATTGTTCTGGCAAGTATTTTTGTTAATTTTATACTCAGAAAATTAAATCTAAAAACAATTGTTCAGTCTAACTTTGCGATAAAAGAAGGTTTGATTGACAAAATATTAAACAGCAAAATTTAAAATCTATGGCTAAAATTCTGGTAATTGACGATGAAAAAAGTATTCGTGATACATTAAAAGAAATTCTGGAATATGAAGATCACCAGGTAGATTTGGCTGCCGAAGGTGACGAGGGATTGAATCTTTTTAATGAAAATAAATACGATATTGTTTTACTCGATATAAAAATGCCGCAAAAAGACGGAATAGAAGTTTTAGAGGATATCTTTAAAATCAATTATGAAATCCCCGTTATCATGATTTCCGGGCATGGCAATATCG
>CAZSIC010000143.1:0-7112 GCA_964606845.1 uncultured Bacteroidales bacterium | reverse complement strand
CTGAGGAAAAAGAACAAGACTTGGGCTGACTAAAATAGCGTTGACATGACACTAGGATTAATATTGACTTTTGTTAACATTTATTTTATGTAAAATATTTGTTTTTTTAATATTTTTTATATTTTAGCCTTCAAATATGGATTTCTTGATACCCTAACCCTAAAATTTAAACCCAAAGGTCTTCTTTAACTTGAAGGCCTTTTTTTTAAATCAAACTTATTCAACATTTTTATTTTTTTTTCGTTCTTAAACCAGATTTGATCATAAATCTTATGAATCAATTTTTTTGCAAAGTAATTATAATTGTTTCTTGTTATTGTTAAATGCTTATCTTTAAAGTTGTTTAAAAACCAGGGCATTGAGATTATACTGTTTGGTAATATTATTAATGATTATTTCATTGAGCACTTATGCTCAAAAATTTAACAATTTACGCACTAAAATTTTTACAATACAGAACGACAGTATACAAATCGATACCTTAAGTATTGTTCCCGGCTCAGAAATTTTATCATCAAAAAATCGGTTCATGTCCGATACGTTGTACCGGCTCGATTATGCAAATGCTATCCTTATTTTAAATTCTAAGGTAGTTTCTGAAACTAAACAGTTATCACTGACCTACAGAGTGTTTCCTGTAAATTTTTCGGCTACCTGGCACCATCGCAAAAAAGATGATATTATCATTACCGGGCCGGTTATGGCAAAGCCTCAGAATAATCTATATAATCGTGATCAAAATTTTTTTACAGACGACCAACTGGATAAACGAGGCAGTATTTCTCGTGGGATTACTATTGGCAATAATCAGGATGCAGTTGTTAATTCAAATCTTAATTTACAGCTTGCCGGAAAAATTGGAGATAACATGAATTTACTAGCCGCAATTTCAGATGAAAACATCCCTGTGCAACCTGACGGTAGTTCACAACAAATTCAGGATTTTGATAAAGTTTTTATCCAGTTATTTAATGAAAAATTTAAGCTTACTGCCGGAAACTTTGAAATATCCAAACCTAAGGGATATTACATGAATGTGAATAAAAAAGTGCAAGGCGGTTTATTGGATGTGAATTATAACAGCAAAAAGAATTCTTCAAATGTATTGAAAACAGTAATCAGCGGAGCGGTTTCCAAAGGGAAGTTCTGCCGTAAAACATTCCAGGGACAGGAGGGAAACCAGGGACCTTACAAACTGACTGGATGCGAAAATGAACTTTTTATAATTGTGCTGGCTGGTACAGAAAAAGTTTATATCGACGGTAAAATACAAATACGTGGAAAGGAAAACGATTATACCATTGATTATAATACCGGGGAAATTATTTTTACTGCCAACAAGCCCATAACAAAAGATTCCAGGATTGCTGTTGAATTTGAGTATTCAGAAAAAAGTTATGCAAGGTTTATGGTTTTTAGTAATAATACCTACCAAACCCAAAACGGAAAATTTTGGTTCAATATTTATTCGGAGCAGGATAGTCAAAATCAACCTTTAAATCAGGATTTAACGCAAGAACAAAAGCAAATTCTGGCACAATCGGGCGATAATATTCAAAATGCTTTTGTGCCAAATGTAGATAGCATCGATTTTAGAAATGATTATGTACTTTACGAAAAAACTGATACTATCGTAAATAGTGTAGCATATGAGATTTATAAATATTCAACCGATCCTGAAAACGCTTATTATCAGGTGGGTTTTAGTTTTACCGGAGAACAAAAGGGTAATTATATCCAAACGAAAAGCAGTGCCAATGGCAAGGTATTTACCTGGATAGCTCCTGTTAATGGTGAACCTCAGGGAAACTACGAACCTGTGCGGTTGCTTGTTTCACCCAAAAAACAACAAATGATTAATTTGGGAGGCGATTTCAGGATGAACGAAACAACGCACTCTTTTTTTGAAATTGCTATAAGTAATTACGACCAGAATACTTTTTCGGAAAAAGATAATACTGATAATGCCGGATATGCTTTGAAATTGGATGTGGAAAAATCATTACTAAATACAGATACCGTAAAAAACTATTTAACAGCAGCAGTAAATTATCAGTTAATCAGCAAAAACTTTGCGGAGATCGAAAGGTATCGCCCTGTAGAATTTCAAAGGGACTGGAATATTGAAACTCCTTTTTTTAAAGATGAGCATTTTGCTGATTTATCGATTAATTACAGACATAAAGAAAATATAAAAGGACAATATCAGGTTGCTTTGCTTAGCAGTAAAGACGAATACGATGGGTTGCGAAATGTTTTAAATACATCTATACAAAAATTGGGATATCAATTTCAATTAAACTCCAGCTTACTGAATACAAGTACGGAAAACAAGGAAACTCAGTTTATTCGTTATTTAACAGGCATTTCTAAGTCGTTTCGAATGATTAAAATTGGTTTTGAAAACGAACTGGAGCATAATGAGTGGATTAATACCGAAACGGATAGTTTATTAAATAACAGCTTTAACTTTTCTTCGTACCGGTTTTATATCCAAAATTCCGATTCTACAATCAATCAATTTAGTGTCGGGTACTTAATAAGAAACGACTTGTTACCCAAAAATAATACATTGCAAATAGCAACGCAGTCGGAAGATTTTCAGCTGGGGTTTGGATTTTTGAAGAATCCTGCCAGCATATTAAAAACCAATATTAATTACCGGAGGCTGAAAATTCTTGATTCTGCTTTAACTAACAATACCGAAGAAAATACCTTAACCGGAAGGCTGAGTTATAACTTTCGATTATTTAAAGGAACCATTACTTCATCTTTATTTTATGAAGCTGGAGCAGGGCTTGAGCCTAAAAGAGAATTTTCTTATTTAAAAGTAGCTCCAGGCCAGGGTACTTACACATGGACCGATTATAACAACAATTCAGTTGCCGAACTGGATGAGTTTGAGGTGGCTAAATTTCAGGATGAAGCCAACTACATTAGAGTTTTTACGCCAGGGAATGAATACATTAAAACGTATAAAAATGAATATAACCAGGTTTTAAATATCAGGCCTGCAGTTATTTGGAAAAATAAGAAAGGATTACGAAAAATTTTGTCGAAATTTTCGAATAGCCTGGCAATGTTAATAAATCAAAAATCAACCAATGATGATTTAAGCCAGAGTCTGAATCCTTTTGGTCTTTATGAAAACGATTCAACACTTGTGCATTTAAACCAGAACTTTAGAAATACCCTTTCATTCAACCGGGCGAGCACTAAATTTGGTATTGATTATATTTATCAACAAAATAAAAATAAAACTTTGTTAACCAATGGATTTGATGAGCGTAAAAGATTGCAGCACGGGCTGAGGATGCGGTGGAATTTTATTTCAGATTTTACATTACAGAATGATTTTGATATTGGAAACAAAGAATACATATCAGAATTTTTTAGTGCTAAAAATTATCGATTGGATATTGTAAGCAATGAGTTAAAGGTTCAGTACCAGCCAGGTTTTCAAACAAAAATTGAAATCAATTACCGTTATGGCGGTAAAGAAAATAATCAGGGAGCAGAAATAAGCCTGTCGAATTCGGTAGGAGCAGAAATCAACTATACATTTACTCAGAAGGGGAATATATTATTGCAGGGCAATTATATTAAAATTGATTACAATGCAAACAGCAATACATCTTTGGCTTATGAAATGCTCGAAGGGTTAAAGCCAGGAAATAATGCAACATGGAATATAACTTTTCAGCGAAAACTTGCCGGATACCTGGAATTAAATCTAATGTACAACGGGCGTATTTCAGAAAAGATAAAGCCAATACATACCGGGAGTATTCAACTAAGGGCTTATTTTTAAAATGCAGCCATCAATAAATCGATATCTTTGGATGGGATTCCAAAATAATTACCAATGCGCGAGCTGGTTAATATTCCGTTGTAAACATATACACCATGCCGTAATCCCATATCGTCTTTCATTTTTTTCTTAGCACCGCCGGCTTCGGCAATACTAAGCAGTAAAGGGTTAAAGACATTGCTTAAAGCAATGGATGCTGTACGTGCCACCCGCGAAGCAATATTGGGGACACAATAATGAATGACGCCATGTTTTTTATACACCGGATCGGAATGAATCATGCATTCTGAGGTTTCAATACATCCACCCTGATCGATACTTAAATCAACAATAACAGCACCCTTTTTCATCTTTTTAACCATTTCTTCGCTAATAAGATGTTGTGGCCCTCTTTCGCCAAAATGTACGGCACCAATAACCACATCGGCAGACATAAGGTGTTTTTCAATTACTTTAGGATGAAATACCGAAGTAAATAAGCGTTGCGAGAGGTTGGTTTGTAATCGTTTTAACTTTGTAATAGAGCGGTCGAAGACTTTAATAAATGCACCGAGCCCAAGTGCAGCCCGGGCAGCGTATTCGGCTGCGGTTCCTGCTCCAATAATAAGTACTTCGGTTGATGTTATGCCAGTAACTCCGCCCAGCAAAACACCTTTGCCTTCGTGAACATTGCTTAAATATTCGGCTGCAATTAATATGGATGTTGTACCGGCAATCTCGCTCATTGAGCGGACAACAGGATAGCATTGATCTTTATCTTTTAGCCCTTCGAACGAAATGGCAGTGACCTTTTTTTGCATTAATTTACGGATATATTCTTCCGATTGAGATAAAAGGTGAAGCGAAGAGAAAAGAACCTGGTTGTTTTTAAATAGCTCTAATTCTTCAAGGGTGGGAGGTGCAATTTTTAAAATGATATCGCATTGGTAAACATCTGATTTTTTATCTACAATTTGGCCACCACATTCGCTGTAATCGTTGTTGGTATAATTTGCAGCAGCCCCTGCATCTTTTTCAATAATTATTTCGTGGCCGTTATTTACTAATAATTCAACTGCTTCGGGTGTTAATCCTACACGGCTTTCGTATCTTTTATTTTCTTTCGGAATGCCAATGACTAGTTTTTCTGTTTTTTTTCCTATCTCAAGCATCTCTTCCTGCGGAAGAAGGCCTGTATTTCCTATAGAATATTTTTTTTGTTCTTTTTTGTCTGACATAATGCACCCTGGTTTGGAATAAAGTTTATCAAAAATTGAAGAAGCCCAAAATAATATTTTTTCCGGGCTTTGTCAAATATTTTATCAATGATATTTTGGAGTGTACTTAATTATCGGATATTTATGGTTCGGCTACCATCTTTATTTTCTTCCATTTGCACAAATACTACATCTTTAGGCAGTATTTCGGCAATTTTATCGGGCCATTCGATGAAACAATAATTTCCGGAATAAAAATAATCTTCGTAACCGAAATCAAATACTTCTTCAATCTTTTCTATCCTGTAAAAGTCAAAATGATAAATGATTTCTCCATTACCGGTTTGATATTCGTTAATTAAAGCAAAAGTAGGGCTTGTAACAATCTCTACAACACCCAGCTCGTTACATAAAGCCTTAATAAAAGTTGTCTTTCCAACACCCATTGGGCCAAAAAATGCGAATACTTTGTTATCGCGCATCAGCCGTAAAAATTTTTCAGCAATAACATTTAACTCCGACAACGATTTTAAAACTAATGAGTCCATGATATGCAAGGTAAGAAAAAAAATTAATTATTGGGAGTTAATTTGATGAATGGGATAATCATTTCTTCCATTGAAACTCCTCCATGCTGAAATGTATCTTTATAATAATTTACGTAATAGTTATAATTATTAGGATAAGCTAAAAAATCATTGTTAAGGGCAAAAATATAGGAGGTGCTGATATGAGATTTTGGCAAATGGATTTTTTCCGGGTCTTTTACTCCATAAACTTGTTTTGGATTATAATTAAGGTTTTTCCCGTTTTTATAACGCAAATTGGTTGAAGTGTTTTTATCGCCCACTACTTTTACCGGATTTTGAACCCTTATGGTTCCGTGGTCGGTAGTAATAAAAATTTTTACTTTTTCTTTTTGTAATGTTTTTATCAGAGTAAAAAGCGGCGAATGTTTAAACCACGATAAGGTTAGAGATCTGTAAGCCGGTTCGTCGTTTGCCAGTTCTCTTATCATATCAATTTCTGTTCGGGCATGCGAAAGCATATCTATGTAGTTATAAACAAAAACATTAAGCTGATTATTTAGATAATCTTTTATATTACCTACTATTTTTTCTCCTACCTTTAGCTGAGTTACTTTTTCGTAAGCATATTTATACTTTTTCCCAAATCTTGACAATTGTTTTTCGAACAGTTCATTTTCTTTTAAGTTTTTTCCACCTTCATCCTCATCATTTAGCCACAAATCAGGATATAGCTTATCAATTTCGGCGGGCATTAATCCTGCAAAAATAGCATTTCGCGAATATTGTGTGGCTGTTGGCAGAATACTACAATATACTTCCTCTTTTTCAACGGTAAAATAGTCGTTTATAAGTGGCTGTATCAATTTCCACTGGTCGTAACGGAAGTTATCAATAATTAAAACAAAAACTTTTTCACCTTTGTCAATTGCAGGGAATATACTTTCTTTGAATAAGTTGGGAGAAAGCAGTGGTTTTGAATCTTTTTTTTCTGTAAACCACGTTTCGTAATTTTTTTGGATAAACTTTCCAAACCCTTTATTTGCTTCGTTTTTTTGCATATGGAACACTTCCTGCATCCCGGAATCTTTATTTTCTTCTAATTCAAGTTCCCAGTAAATAAGCTTTTTATACAATTCAGCCCAGTCGGCAAAGGAGTTGGCTTCAGTGATTTTTATCCCTATTTTTCCAAATTCCGATTGATAAGATGAAAGTGCTTTTTCAGAAATCAGCCGTTTGGTATCTATATTTTTTTTAATACTTAATAGAATTTGTTTTGGATTTACCGGTTTTATTAAATAATCGGCAATTTTAGAACCAATGGCTTCGTCCATTATATCTTCTTCTTCGCTTTTGGTAATCATAATTACCGGGATATCGGGTTTTTCTGCTTTAATCAAATTTAAAGTTTGTAATCCGCTTAAACCGGGCATATTTTCATCTAGGAAAATCAGGTCGAAGTTTTGTTTTCGCACCAATTCAATGGCATCATCGCCATTGCTTGCAGTAACAACATCGAATCCCTTTTCTTTAAGAAAAATAATATGAGGTTTTAGCAAATCAATCTCGTCATCGGTC